>NZ_JADBEE010000001.1:2100000-2230811 GCF_014874065.1 Nesterenkonia halotolerans
AGCCGTTCCAGCGAGACTGCCTGCGCCGCCACTGTCGCACGCTCGGCCTGAAGCTCAGCCGCCCGTTCCTCCAGTCGGGCCTGGTCACGGGCGGATTCCCAGGCATGGTGTCCGAACCAGATGGCGGCTGAGAAGTACAGCACATTGATCAGCAGCTGATAGAGCATGTAGGCCAGCGCCGGGGTCATCCCTCCCGGTCCCATCGCCTCCTGATCCGACAGGGGGTCCTCCAAGGAGACGCGGAAGAACGCGATGAGCAGCCAGAGCGCCATCGCCGCGATCACGGACCAGCGCACGATGTGAGCTGTGCGCTTCCGGCGGCCCCACGCGCCCAGGCTGTACAGGGCGAGGAAGAGCGCAATGTTGATGACCAGCATCTCCGGCACCTGCAGCTCCGTGACCAGGATGAAGCCGCCGGCGACCACTGAGGTGACGGCCGCGGGATAGCGACGTCTCCACGCCAGCGGAAGGACAGTGACCATCAGGCACAGTGCAGACGTGATGGGCCCGGCAGGGTCTTCGATGAACCCCGCCGGCCGGAACAGCACCAGAGACAGAACCGAGCAGCAGAAGAGCCCGAGGGTGATGGAGAGGTCGGTCCTGAACTCTTCAGCGGTGGGCGCGCGGCGTCGCCAGGATGGAGAATCCGGGGAGACAGAACCGCTTGGTCCTTGAAATGAAGCGTCCGGGGGCGCGGTCGTCATCGGTGCCTCTCCGCTGTAGGGCTGAACATTTCATCGTTTTGTCAGACCGATGATATTCCTCCCGCGGGGTTTCCCCTCCCTCGTGGTTGAGTTCTCCGGCGGTCACGCAGCGACCGGAGAACTCAGCCAGCCAGGTGTGATCAGCGCTCGCCGACTGCGGAGCTGAGATTCTCGGAGCTGAGTCTCTGGTCCGATGTTGATCCGTCAGGCCGCGCGAGCTTCGAGGGCCACCAGACGGCGGGGCCGATGTCGCGCACCAGGGCGGGGACCAGCAGGGCCCTGACCAGGAAGGTGTCCAGAAGTACGCCGAAGGCCACGATGAAGGCGATCTGGGCGAGGAACAGGATCGGGATCACCGAGAGCGCCGCGAACGTGGCGGCAAGCACGATCCCTGCCGACGTGATCACGCCACCGGTGACGGTCAGCCCGCGGATGACTCCGCGACGCGTCCCGTGGCTCAAAGATTCCTCTCTGACGCGTGTCATGAGGAAGATGTTGTAGTCGATGCCCAGTGCGACCAGGAAGACGAAGCCGTAGAGCGGCACCGTGGGATCAGCCCCCGGGAAGTCGAAGACGTAGTCGAACACCAGCGCGGAGACCCCCAGTGCTGTGGCGAAGGAGAGCACGGTGGTGAGCACCAGCAGCACCGGGGCGAGGACCGAGCGCAGCAGCACCATCAGGATGAGCAGGATGACCAGCAGCACGATGGGGATGATGAGGTTTCGGTCACTGATCGCGGCATCGTTGGTGTCGATGGCCGTGGCGGTCACACCGCCCACCAGCACCTCGGAATCAGTCGAGGCATAGTCCGCACGCAGCTCCCGGACGGTGTCCTGCGCGGCTGCCGAATCAGCCGGGTCGGTCAGCGTGGCCTGGAGCATGACTGAATCGTCGACCACCGTGGGTTCCGGGGCGGGTGTGCCCGGAGGGCCAAAGCCACTGACGCCGTCCTCGGTGACTGGGGCGGAGCCGGCGTCGTCGTCGGTCACCACGGTGACGCCGTCGACCCCGGGGTTCCCCAGCAGCACGTCGGCAGTCGGCTGGAGCGAGTCCTGCTCGGTGACCACGTAGGCGGGGCTGCCCGAGCCGCCGGGGAAGTGCTCGCCCAAGGCGACCTGGCCATCCCGTGCCTCGGACTCACCCAGCACGAGCTCCGACTGCGGAACGCCCTGCGCGTCGAGCTGCGTGACTCCCACTGCTCCGATGAAGAGCAGCAGGGTCGTCGCGATCCAGATGCGCCGGGGTCTGCGCTCCACGGCTTGACCAGTCCGGGCCCAGAGGCCGCGGCTCGGCACTCCGCCCTCTGCGGCGACCGCCTCGGGCTCGAAGCGTGGGCGGCGGGGCCAGAACGCCGTCCGGCCGAAGACGAAGAGCAGCGCTGGCAGGAAGGTCAGGGCCGAGGCCATCGCGAAGAGGATGCCGATCGAGGCCACGGGTCCCAGCGTGCTGTTGGACTTCAGGTCACTGAGCAGCAGGCACAGCAGGCCCGCGATCACGGTGCCACCCGAGGCGAGAATCGGCTCGAAGGACCCCCGCAGCCCCTTCCACGTCGCGGTCCACTTGTCCTGATGGACCCGCAGCGCTTCCCGGTAGCGCGCCACGTACAGCAGCGAATAATCCGTGGCCGCGCCGATCACCAGGATGAACAGGATCCCCTGGGTCTGCCCGCTGAGCAGCAGGACGTCCGCATACGCCAGCCACCAGACGCTCAGCAGCGCGACCGTGAGGGCGAAGACGCTCGTCGCCAGCACGGCGATCGGCAGCAGCAGTGATCGGTACACGACGATCAGGATGACGAAGACCGCCGCCAGGGAGACCGCCAGCAGGATCCCGTCGATGCCCGCGAACCCGGCGGCAAGGTCGGCGGTGAACCCGGCCGGTCCCGTGACGAAGACCTCGAGGTCCGGAAGTTCGCTGCGGAGCGTCTCTGAAATCTCGCCGACGACGTCGCCGAGCTCCTCCTCCGAGTTGATGGGCACGAAGGCTTGCACGGCGAGGCCGTCCTCGGACGGAATGGCAGGGGAGAGATCGTCCTGCACGCCGTCGATCTCGGGCAGCTGTGTGACGGCGTCTTCGATCGTGGTGACCTGGGACCCGCTGAGCTCCGTGTCGGAGGTGATGACGACGACGGCGGGGATGGATTCGGAGTCATTGAACTCTCCGAGCAGCTCCTGCACTGCCGTGGCGTCCGCAGATTCAGGCAGGTAGGTCGTCTGATCGTTGGAGCTGACTTCCGAGACCTTGCCGAAGTAAGGCCCACCCACCGCGGTCCCCGTCAGCCAGATCAGGATCAACAGGGCGGGGAGAAACACCCGCAGCCACCGGGGAACGCGCCCTCGCGCCGAGCGGCCACTGGCTCCTGCACTGGAACGGCCGTCCTCGTTGACGTCTGTCAGCTCGCGCTGCGGCATGTCTGCTTCTCCTCGCGTGGCGGTCCGTGCGGTCGTGGCGTTTAATGTCTTTGAGGATAAAGTACACCAAAGGATAGTAATCTGCACTGACGCAGCCGCTGCGTCGTAAGGTAGGCATCATGCCAGCAGGAGAAGCAGGGCCTGACTCCGTCGCAGAGCACCTGTATGAGGTGGACGCCACGGACCCCGAGCAGCAGCTCGTGGATCGGTCCGACGTGTCCACCGAGGATACTGCCCAAATCGGTCGGCTCATGCGGGCGCTGTCTGAACTCCGGGCTGCCGAGGAGCGCCTGTCCGAGGCGTCGCAGCAGTACATGAAGCTCAGCCCGCAGGATATGAGCGCGATCCACTATCTGATCGTGGCGGACAACCGCGGAACGATGGTGACGCCTGGGATGCTTGCGGCCCATCTGGGAATCTCGGCGGCCTCGACCACGAAGCTTCTCAATCGTCTGGAGCGGGGTGCGCACATCACCCGCGAGGTGCACCACTCCGATCGACGAGCCTTCATCGTGCGTGTGACGCCGGCGACGGCGAAAGCAGCGATGGAGACAGTGGGGCGCCAGCAGGCGAAGCGATTTCACTCGGCAGCACGGCTGAGCGCGAGTGAGCGCGAGGTCGTGATCGGATTCCTTCAGGACATGACGCAGCAGCTCTCGCTGGAGGGTGTCGACTGGGCCACCGCCCAGGAGCCGTGAACATCTGTGATGCCTCCCAGCAGCCCCGTCTGGTGATGGACGTGATTCGTCACATCTTCACGAGGCGATACTTGCCGATATATCGTTAGGCGTGATCGGGCCCATCGTGGGTGCGGCGCCTAGGAGGCTGTTATGACTGGATCATTCACAGGTGACTCCCATTCTCGTGGGATCTTCGGAGACTTTCGGCCCACCGTAGGAGGGTCCCCAGGTGACATCTGGGAGGCTCTGGATCAGCTGCGTGGTGCTTTCAAGAACCAGCCGGCGCCGCGAGCCGGCCGCGGTGATGTCCGCTCGGCAGTGCTCTCCCTGTTGAGCGAGCGAGCCATGCACGGGTACCAGATCATTCATGAGATCGAAGAGCGCAGCGGGGGATCCTGGAAGCCCAGCCCCGGCTCGATCTACCCCACGTTGCAGCTTCTGGCCGACGAGGGGCTCATCCACGCGGAGGCCGAGGGCGGACGCAAGACCTACTCGCTGACCGCAGAAGGCCGGGAAGCCGCCGAGGCGGCTGGCCCGTGGCCTGCGCAAGGTCAGGGCGCCGAGTCTCGCGGCCACGCCGTGCGGACCCTGTCCAAAGCTGGCATGGAACTGGCTCAGGCGGCCGCGCAGGTGGGCCGTTCCGGGACCCCGGAGCAGATTCGTCAGGCGGAGAAAGAGCTGGACCAGGTGCGTCGTCGGCTGTATTCCATCCTCGCGCAGGACTGAACCGCGTGACTGCACCTGATCCTCGGCGCTGCTGCCTGCAGGGCACCGAGTGAGTCTTTCGTCCAAGACGCTGCGCACCCGGGACCGCCGCATCCTGCGCTTCGCCGCTCTTCACCTGATCCAGGTGTGGTGGTTCGAACTGTTTCTGCCCCGGATCGGTCTGGCACGACTGGCCGCTCCGGGACGTTCACGCCGTATGCGGCGGCTCGCCCAGCGTTTCCACGTGCTCGCCGTGGATCTCGGCGGGCTGATGATCAAGGTCGGTCAGTTCCTGTCCTCGCGCTTGGACGTGCTTCCTCCGGAGATCACCAAGGAGTTGGAGGGGCTGCAGGATGAGGTCAGTCCCGTGTCTTTTCCTGACATCAAGGCCGTCGCGGAGCAGGCGCTCGGCACCTCTCTGGAACATGCCTACGCTTCCGTAAGTGCAACGCCCGTCGCTGCTGCCTCGCTGGGGCAGGCGCACCGCGCTGTACCCAGCGCGCAAGACGAAGAGTTGGCTGGCTTCGCTTCAGCGGTGGTGAAGATCCAGCGCCCCGGCATCGGGGAGATCGTCGACGTCGATCTCGCGGCGCTGCGTCGGGTGGGCCGGTGGTTGTCGCATATCCGCCTGGTGAGCGACCGGGTGGATGCTCCCGCTCTGGTGGAGGAGTTCGCCGTGACGAGCATGGAGGAGATCGACTACCTCCATGAGGCCGCCAATGCGGAACGGTTCGCCGCGAACTTCGCCGGGGATCCGCGCGTCTCGGTGCCCGAGGTGATGTGGGAGCGCACCACGCGTCGTGTCCTCACCCTCGAAGACGTCACCGCGATCAAGATCAATGATGTGGAGCGCCTGAAGGCTGCGGGGATCGATCCGGCAGAGGTCGCGATCGAGTTCGCGAACGTGATGTTTGATCAGATCTTCGTCCAGGGGTTCTTCCACGCCGATCCCCACCCGGGCAACATCTTCGTCACCCCGCACTCCGCGGATCCGCAGTCTTCGGGCGAGGCGGTCGCGCCGGGTGAGGCGCGGGGCTGGCATCTGACCTTCATCGACTTCGGCATGATGGGCGAGATTCCGGAGACGCTGCGCGATGGGCTGCGCCGGGTGTTCATCGCCGCGGCCTCTCGCGACGGCAAGAGCCTGGTCGACGGCATTCAAGAGGTGGGTGTGCTGCTTCCCTCGGCGGACACCGATGAGCTTGAAGAGGCGATGACGCAGCTCTTCGCCCGATTCGGCGGCATGGGCTTCGCGGAGCTGAAAGAGGTCGACCCGCGGGAGTTCCGGGACTTCGCCAAGGAGTTCGGTGAGCTGGTTCGCTCGCTGCCGTTCCAGCTGCCCGAGAACTTCCTGCTGATGCTGCGCACGGTCTCGCTGATCTCAGGCGTCTGCAGCACGCTGGATTCGAAGTTCAACATCTGGGACGCCGTCGAGCCTTACGCCCAGCAGCTGATCCGCGACCAGCGCGGGCCCGCCGTCCAGGACATCGCGCGGCGGGCTGGCGCCACTGCCGCCACGGCGCTGCGCCTGCCTGGCCGGATCTCCGACACTGTGGACCGCATCGAGGGCGGACGAATCCCGGTGCGCACCCCGGATCTTGATCGGCGGGTGGCGGCGTTGGAACGCGTGGGTCGACGAATCGTCTCTGCGGTGCTCTTCACCGGACTGCTGGTGACGGGAACGCTGCTGCGGGACGAAAACGCCGTCATCGGATATGGGCTCATGGTGGTCTCTCTCATCCCGTTGCTGCATGTGGTCTTCGCGTCCCGGCGGGGTCGCGCGTAGACCCAGATTCATCTCGAAAACATTGGCACTGCCATCACACATTCATCCACCGAGGAGACAGCCCATGCCCAGAAGAACCATCGTCCTCACAGGTGCCAGCGACGGGATCGGAGCAGCCGCAGCCCGCCAACTCGTTGCGGACGGGCACACGGTCGCCCTTGTGGGACGCTCGAAACAGAAGACAGAAGCCTTGGCGCACGAGCTGAAGACCGAATTCTTCCTCGCGGACTTCACCAAGTTCTCCGAAGTCAGGGCGCTCGCGGCGCGGCTGAAGGACAGTTACCCCCGTATAGACGTTCTGATCAACAACGCCGGCGGCATCTTCGGGGATCAGACCCGCACGGTCGATGGGTTCGAGAAGACGCTGCAGGTGAACCACCTCGCACCGTTCCTGCTCACCAACCTCCTGATGGAGACTCTGACGGCGAGCAACGCCTCAATCATCAATACGTCAAGTGTGGCAGCGCGAATCTTCGGGAAGATCAACCTCGACGACCTCAACAATGAACGAAAGTACTCCCCCAACAAGGCCTACGGTGACGCGAAGCTGGCCAATATCCTTTTCGCCAAGGAACTCGACCGCAGGTTCACCGATCAGGGAATCTCTGCGGTTGCCTTCCATCCCGGAAATGTCCAGACGAGCTTCGCTTCGGACACCACCAGCGTGATGCGTTTCGTCTACCAGACGCCCCTAGGCCGTCTGGCCGGCTTGATCAGCCCAGAGAAGGGCGCGGAGCCTCTGGTATGGATCGCGGAGGGCAACCCTGGCCGGGAGTGGATCTCGGGTGAATACTACGAGAAGCAGAAGATCTCCAAGACCAATCCGCAGGCCTCGGACGCGCAGCTGGCAGCGAGATTGTGGGACAAAAGCCTTGAACTCGTAGGCTTTTCCAGGACCGCGGCGTAAATCCGTGAGAAGGGCTCACTGAGGGGTGGTACTTCGGACATCCGACAGCACTCACGAGCCAAACCGACCGGCCACAGCAGGAATACTGACTGCCACTCTCCACGTTCTTGCTCGTGGACCCGGCCCTCACGTCGGCCGTCGCGACTATAAAGGAGCACCTGACGATGACCACAGTCCCTCAGATCACACTCAACAATGGTGTCACCATCCCGCAGCTGGGATACGGCACCTTCCAGATCACTCCTGAGACCACCAAGGACGCGGTCTTGGAGGCATTTGAAGTCGGCTACCGGCACATCGACACCGCTCAGATGTACGGCAATGAAGCCGAGGTGGGACAAGCCTTGAAAGAGTCTGGCCTCGCTCGGGACGAGGTTTTCATCACCTCGAAGCTGAACAACAGCTTCCACAAGTTCGACGACGCCCTGGAGGCTGCTGATGGGTCCCTCCGTGCGCTCGGCGTAGAGCAGATGGACTTGTTTCTGATCCACTGGCCGCTGCCGACCATCGGGGTGGATTACGTCGAAACCTGGAAGGCAATGATCGAGATCTACAAGGCCGGCAAGGCGCGGGCGATCGGCGTCTCCAACTTCCAGGTGTCCCACCTGCAGCGGTTGATGGATGAGACCGACACTGCTCCCGCGGTCAACCAGATCGAGATCCATCCGTACCTCACCAATGAGGAAGTCCGCGCTTTCGACGCCAAACACAATATCGCTACCGAGGCATGGTCCCCGATTGCACAGGGCGAGGTGCTTGATGACCCGCTGCTGAAGGAGATCGCTGAGCGCCTCGATCGCACTGTCGCCCAGGTCACCCTGCGCTGGCACATCCAGCAAGGCCACATCGTCTTTCCGAAGTCGGTGACTCGCTCCCGCATCGAGGAGAACTTTAACCTCTTCGACTTCGAGCTTGGCGCGGAGGATGTCGCGGCGATCTCGGGATTGAACAAGGACGAGCGCACCGGTCCAGACCCGGACAGCTTCGACCACATTCCGTAGTCAGCGCGAAGAAGTAGAGACATCGGCCTTGCCGGAAGGATCACAGTCCTCCCGGCAAGGCCGATGTGTGTCTGGGGCTTCAACATATAGGCCGGTGGGGGACCCTCTATCGGACGCGTTCCTCTCCGGATGCCGTTAGCTGAAGTCGCGGACCTGCTCCTCGACGGGAACAGTGCCCTCGACGACGACATCGCCGGTGTGCGCGGTCGTGATGGTCTCAATCAGAACGATCTCAACCTCTTCTTCCGCGATTGGATTGTGCTGGACGCCCCTCGGAACGACGTAGAACTGACCTGGCGCAAGCACGACCTCCTCGTCGTCCGGCAACTGGATTCGAAGCCGGCCGGAGATGACAAGGAACATCTCGTCTTCTGCATCGTGAGCGTGCCAGACAAGCTCACCGAGGAGCTTCGCAACCTTTATATACTGGTCGTTCACCCGCCCGACGACCCGCGGCGTCCAGTGTTCGTGAACCTTCCCAAGCTCAGCGGCGATGTCGATTCCATGGAGGTCATTCATGGCTCCATCATTGACCGCAAGACGCGCCCGCCTCAGGTCCGACTCGCCAGCGATTCACGTTCCTGGCTGAGCACCGTCAGCACATGTCGCCGGTCCGGCAAATTCTCGACGCAGGTTCCTGTCAGCGATTCTTGGTGAGGCGTGTGCGGTAGGCCAGCGGGGACTCTCCGAGATGTTTCTTAAAGGCAGAGCTGAAGGCGCTCTCGGAGGAGTACCCCAGGGTGAACGCCAGTGCACCGATCCGCGTGTCGCGTGTGTGCAGCGCGCGTTGAGCGAGCAGCATGCGCCAGTCGATCAGGTAGGCCAGCGGTGAGGTGCCCACGGTGTCGCGAAAGCGCTGGGCGAAGGTGCTGCGGGACATCGACGAAGCGCGGGCCAGGTCTTCCAAGCTCCAGCTTTTCGCGGGCGCCGACTTCTCCGGCCCCTCGAAGAAGAACCCTCCAGGGGCATCAATGCGCGAGGTCCACGACCAACCGGACAGGGTCTTCGAGCACCTGCACTCGGAAGTCGCGCTGCTGGTCCACCCCGATGAAATACGTGCTTTGGGCTTCGAAGGGACTGAGCGCGTGGACGCCATAGACCAACTGGGACCGTGTATCGACACCCTCGATGGGTCCCGAAAGCACTGAATCGAAGTTGCTAGTAGGCAATCCCAATCCCGCTACGCCGATCGATATGAACGCCTCACCGGGCACGTCGATGGGCTCCGCTAACTGGGGGTCGGTGGGAGAGTCAACATACTCGACCTGGTACCCCAATTCACTCGGGCCGTTGTGTTCGAAGACAACTCGGTCATAACCCTCATGTTGACCAACCCGGACTTCCACCAGGTGCTGGATCTCAGCAGGGGCCCCGGGAGTTCCCGGGAATCCTTCCGTAGCAGTTGTCTCTCGAGAGAACTCAGAACGATCGACGTGATGGCTCTCCCCCTCTGCTTGAGATCCATCACTGGCCTCCTCGGCTGGAGAAGGTTCTTCCTCTGGTGCAGACGTCTCCTCCTGGGATGAGTCGTCGGCAGGGGCATCGGTTTCGGTGTCCTCAGGGGAGGGTTCCGGGGAGTTGGACTCCTCGGAGTTGGTTTCTTCTTCCACCGTGGAGGAGGGTGTAGCTGACGTCGAGATGGGTGCTGGATCCTCTTCGGGCGTGCCACAACTCGCGAGGGCGAGTGCGCCTGCGGCTATGGAAGCGGTGAGGAACGCGGGGCGGCGGGTCATCGGGGTGTCCTCCAGGGTGAGCCGAGGGGGTGGGTGTTTCCCCACGGTAACCAGGGCTGACTGGACAGGGGCAACTGTTGGCGTAGATCGTTAGCTGCTTGTGATCAGGGGTTATGCGTAAATTTGTGGAGCAACGGGTGGTGGGAGACGGAACGAGTGAACGGGGAGCCATCGTCGAGCGGGCTGGCGGTTTTTCCCTCGTGATCGGGTGCTCCTGGTTCAGATGAATGAGGATCTGACGTGGGACGGTGCCGCGATTAACCGTCCAGGGTGGTGTCCCTTTCACAACGCTGTGCCCTCCGCCGACCGGATGCTTGATGACGTGGCGGGTGGCCGCTCTACACGGCCTTGTGCTCCTCGTGCCGGGTATCTTCAGGTGCTTTCCTTGGGCGGGAGATGCGCAGCAGGAACCCGATGAGGCTCACGCCTGCTCCTACCCCGAGGTGGAGCCACCCGCCGAAGGTCAGGCCCTCAGGCGCCGCCGCCACGGGCACCGCGAAGATGAATCGCACCAATGCCCAGATCAGCAGAAGCACCCCGGTGGCGAGCACATAGCGCCGGGACGCTTCCGCCTGACGGGTCAGACTCAGGGCCAACCCCACCAGTCCCATCACCACGTGGACGACGTTGCCCCACCCGGACTCAGGGAAAACACCGACCAGCACCACCAGGGAGCTCTCCTCGCCCCACGCGAGGGTCTGGTCGGTATCGGCCACTCCGGGGATGAAACCAGCGACCCCCAGGAGCAGCAGTCCGGCAGCGACGACCAGTGCCGTCACCCGGGCCACTGCCTCGCGCTTCCGGCGTCCCCGACGTGAGAGCGTCACACGTTGCGCGCTGCCGCTGACCGGCGTCTCGCCCGTGGGTACATCTTCTGGTTCGGAGTCATTTCGCAAGGCGGGGTCAAGATTCACTGCGTGCTCGACGACGACGCCGGGGCATGCTCGGCTGGGAGCTTGACGTGGTGGACGAGCTCTTCGACATTCACCGCGGGGCGCTGGTGGCCGATCTGGGCGCTGGTGAGCATGCCGCAGACGCGCTGTCCGTTGAGGACCGGGAGGTGGCGGGTCTGATGGATGGCCATCTGGGCCATCGCTTTCTCCACCGTGTCGTGGAGGCCGATGGTGGGCGGATCAGGGTTCATCAGATGCTGGGCCCTGAGGGAATCTGCGAGCTCCCCCAGGGATCGGGAGGCCCGTGAAATGTTGTGCCGGGTCACCATGCCGAGGAGTCTGCCGTCTGGATCACAGAGCGGGAGTGCGTCGGTTTTGGACTGGTCCATGGCGTGACTGGCGTGTTCTAGGGCGCAGTGCGCACTGAGGTGCGGCACGTCAGCGGTCATGAGTTCTGCGACTGTCGTCATGATGAGAGCTTTCTCCTTTGAGAAGTCTGTGCCTCGGGGTGGGGAGGCAGGGAGGGCCGTGAGGGCTGGAGTCAGGGAGTCTTGAGTGTGGATTCGACACCTGGGGTCGACGTCGGGGTCCTGTCAGACGCTGGGGTCGAGGCCAGGACGTATTCCGGGTAGAGCATCCCGGTGGGGTGGTCTCCGTTGAAGACAAGCAAGGGTCGGGGGCCATCGTCGCGGTAGCAGGCTAATGCCCTTTGGACCGAATCATCGGGATGCAGCCAGCTGGTGAGGGGTTCCATCAGGTGTGCGCACCGGATTCTGCTCCAGCGGTCGGGGTTCCTTGCCGCCACGCGGGCCACTGCTGCTTTGGTGATCAGACCAACAGGGTGATCCCGAAGATCCACGACAAGGCCCGCCGGGGTCTGATGATCGAACAGGCTGACGGCGTCGGCCAGAGACTGGGTCATCCAGACGCTGCGCGGTACAGCGGACATGAGTTCGCGCACCCGGGTCATGTCACGACCCGCCGGAGTCGGGACGCTCGCATGTGGCTCACCCGCTGGTGCCACCACTGGCTGGAAGCGGGGAGACGAGAGAAGTGCTGCAAGAAGCCACCCTTGAAAGTTGATTCAAGAGCCCGTTGCTTGAGCTACGACGCCAGCGTACCTGAGCGATTCTGGCATGAAGAACCCGACGAGTGGGCCTGCGAGGCGCGGTGAAATGACGCGTGGAGGTCGAGGGAGTGACCTCAGCTGAGATGGATGGCCCGCGATATGACCACATATCGCTTCAGTCGAGCGGGGGAAGAAGCGAGGTGGCGAGGTACTGTCGAGATCTGAGCGTTCGGCCCGAGACTCTCTCAGCAGCGCGAGAGCCCAGCGTCCCGGTTGCCACAAAGCCCTTCAACACGACGAGCCCGCAGGAGACATAGATGGCGGTTATACCGAATGAACCGGTCCACGAGGGCAGCCGAGGTAGACGCTTCACGGTCCCCGGGTTGTGGACCGATGTAATGGGCCGACTGAGCATTCGCGCGCTGCAGCTGCTGCTCATCGGCGCCGTGGCGGCCCTGCTGGTGTTCGCCATGTTGAATGTGGCGGTGGTGGTCATTCCCGCTTTGATCGCCATCATCCTGACGTGCGCACTGTGGCCTCTGGTGCATCTTGCTCGCCGGGTCATGCCCGCCGTGCTGGCCGCCTGGACGGTCTTGTTCGGTTCTCTGCTCGTGCTCGGTGGCGTGGGCACTGGCTTGTTCTTCTCGGTGCTCAATCAGTGGCCCACGTTGGTAGACCAGGCCGGTCAGGGGTTCGCCGAATTGCGCGACCTGGTCAATGGCCTCCTGAGCAACTTCGGGATCACCATCGACCAGGAACAGATCGACGGTGCCATTGACTCGGTGACGTCCTTCGCCACGAGCTCCGATTTCGGGTCGGGTGCGGTGAGCACTCTCGGCGCCGCGGGCAGCTTCATCACCGGCCTGATCCTGCTGCTTGTGATCCTGTTCTTCTTCCTCAAAGACGGTGATCGCATCTGGGCGTTCTTCGTCTCGTGGACACCACAACACTTCCGCGGCAAATGGATAGCCTCCGGAGACCGTGCCGTTCAGACCTTCGGCAGCTACGTACGAGGTACCGCTCTGATCGCCGCAATCGACGCCATCGGGATCACCATCGCACTGCTCATCCTCCAGGTGCCGCTAGCTCTGCCCCTCGGTGTGGTCATCTTCCTTGGTGGCTTTATCCCCGTCATAGGGGCCACCGTCGCTGGGGCGTTGGCGACCCTTGTGGCCCTTGTGGCCAATGGACCCGTCGCCGCGTTGATTGTTCTTGCCGTGGTCATCGTGATCCAACAACTGGATGGGAACTTGCTGCAGCCGCTGGTGATGTCTCAGACGTTGAACCTTCATGCCCTGGTGATACTGATCGCGTTGACCGCGGGCACGGTATTGGCTGGTGTGGTCGGAGCGTTGCTGTCGGTTCCGCTGACGGCCGTCGCGTGGGACATCATCAAGGTCTGGAGCGGACGCGACAAAACGACAGAGGTTGACCCTGTCGCGGAAGCGAGCCAGCAGATCGAAGTCGCACATAAGGGTCGCGACGAACCCCACGAGAACAAGAGTTCAGACCTTGAAGAGGATGCGTAGACGCGGTGACCTAGAGCATGGGGCCAGCGCGGCCAGTGACTTCAAGAGGCAGCGCGGTCCAGACGGGTCTGCAGGATCGTCACCCCTGGCCCATCGAGCTGGTCGAGATATGCCTCACGACCGGCCATGCCCATCACGAGGGCGAGAGTCGAGCCCGTGATCTCGGGTCCGGAGCCCCCGGCGAAAGGTCCGTCGTTCGCCTCAAGCCGCAGTCCCCGGACCGTGGTGCGACTTGCGACGGCGAAGTCTCGCCGGGAGAAGAACTCGGCCACGGGCGTCAGAGCCTCGATGCTGGGTGTCCGCTGCAGCCCCAATGGCCACCGAATGTCTTGAGTGTGCACCAGCACCTCGCCCAGGTAAGCCGGGAGGTGGGCCGACGGCGTCGTCGTGCTCCCGATGACGGCACGGAAGCGGTTCAGCGTCTCCTGTGGAGTCTGACCGAGGTGCTCTTCCAGCCGCCGTTGATTGTGCACGGCGGGACGAAACCGTGCGCCGAGCATGCTGCACAGCCATTGCCACTGACTGAGGCTGGCGGCTGCTGTGAGGTGGGCGACGACTTGTTCGACGTTCCACTCCCCGCAGAGGGTGCCGTGCCTCCATTGAGCTGGGCCGAGACTGGCCAGATCAGCTGCCAGGGCCTGGCGTTCCGCGGCCATCATCGGCCAGAGGTGGGTATCCTGACGTCGTGCCATATGGATAGAGCCCTTTCTCAGCGGTCATGCGCATCCGTGTGACCGGCGATAGACATGTGGTGCGGGAACTGCTCGGTGACCCACTGCGGGTCGCTCCCGATGATGGGAGGGCATCCACGCGAACTGGTGCTCCTCCATCCAATCTCTCCATCTAATCGTGGAGTGAGTTCATGTCCTTCCGCTCTCGATCATCTGTGGCGTAGTAAAACGCGCCTACAGCTACTCCGAGCAGGACCCGGGGGAATGGCACTTGGAGTTTCCTGAGAGCCTGTTCGGCGGCTTCGTCGAACCACCAGCCAAGCCGCAGCATCCCAAACGTCGCCGCGCCGGTCACCGCCGCAGAAACGGCCCTTGCCTTCGGGCTCGTTTCGATGGGCTCTGGTGGCTCCTGGTCTGAGCTTCGACTGAGGGCTCCGAGGACTCTCGAGCCGAGTCGGGGGTTTGCAACGAGAACCGTCACCGTTGCGGTCGAGCCCCAGGTGATGGCATGACGCAACCACGCTGGGTACCTCCTGCCCGGGATGAGGGTCAGCGCCCCTCCGACTGCTGCTTGAGACCAAGGACTTTTCAAGATGCGGAGTGGGATCTGCTCGTTGGACATGCCCCCACGGTAGGTGGTGGGCAGTGCACGCGCATCAGTCGCAGGGTGGATCCGGGCATGTGTCCCTGTCTTCGGGTAACGGTCAGCGAGCAACTGAGTCGATCGCTGAAAGAAGCTGTAGCTTCTCGTAGCTCTTCGTGACGGGGGCCGGTGTGCAGACGAGCAACGTATGCAGCTGATCCGTGTCTGCCAGTGACAGTTCAGCTCCAAGGCTCCTACCTCGCGGGCGGTTCCTGAGAACGAGGTCGGGTCGCCGGTGAGAGCGGCTCCGAGCGGCCTCCGTCGCGGTGCGCGATCGGAAGAAGGGCGAGGCAGCGATCTCCGAAATTTTACGACGCAGGCCGGAAGCTCATCTCGAGCTCGGGGATCTGGATCTGTCCTCCCTCGATTCGATCGCCGCCTTCGGAGGGAACAGGGGAGAAGTCGGGAAGCCGGTCCACATTCTGGTCAACAACGTCAGTGTCATGACCCCATCTGCCCGAATGAGCGCGGCGAAGGGGTTCGAATTTCAGCTCGGGTTCGCAGGCTCGGATTGATTGAACCGGGGACGGGCCAAGAGCTATGGGCCGAGACACACTCCGCCTCCGTGATCATTGTGCGGCCGCTCGGCGCGGTAAGAACCCCGACTTCTCCGCAAAGCGGCGGCGGCGGTGTAGGATCCCGCGGAACTTGTCATACGTGAGAGCCGCTGACATGGGGTGTGACATTTCGGTGAGACGCGGTCTGTCTCACTAACTTGTCGTAATCCTCAGCTCACGCCCCGAGCACAGGCTCACAGCTCTTGGCTTTACGGCCTGTTTTGTCCCGTCAGGATTGCCCGAGACTAGGCTTGGCGGATGGTCGTCCTCTTGAAACCTCTCCGTATCCAGGATGCTGAGGCTGTCGTTGCCGCTGAAGACCATCTGACAGTTCGCTGGTTTAGTGGTGGCGTCAGCACGGTGGCTGGCACCCGGGCTTACGTGGAGCGTCTGATGTCCGCCGCGGAGCAGCGTTCGACGAAGCGGGCCTTCGGCATTTGGGTCGAGGGTGCCTTTGTCGGAACCATCGATTACTCCCTTGAGGTCACAGATGGACTCGACCCCGGGGATGTGAACATCGCGTACGGCGTCGCCCCTTGGGTGAGGAGCCAGGGGGTGGCCACCGACGCGGTGATCCAGGTACGTGATCTTCTTCGTGCCCGCAGGGTCGGCTCTCGCGCGGCGATCCGGGCCGATCTGCGGAACCCGGCGTCCGTTCGGGTGGCAGAGAAGGCCGGATTCACGCTGCTGCGAGTAGCCCCGAGCACGAGCGAGGTGGATGAAGCTGGCCAACCGGTGGTGTTTCACATCTTCGTCCGAGACCTCCGGGCATAGCCGTCATCGCCGACCGACGCTCTAGTAGATATCGATGTCAAGGATCGACATGTAGTGCACGTCGATCCACCGATCTTCGAACCGCAATGCGTCCCGGCCGGTCCCTTCGTGGGTGAAGCCGACCTTCTCGTAGACGTGACGTGCGCGTGGGTTGAAATCGTAGACCTCCAGCGAGATCCGATGCAGACCTAGTGATTGCAGGCCATACCGGATGATCATCCTCGTTGCCTCGGTGCCGAGACCCTTGCCGCGACCGTCCGGGCCGATGAGGGTCCGGAAGCCACAGGACCGGTTCTCTTCGTGCAAGTCCTTGAGGACCACTTCACCGACCATGGCTCCGGTCTTCTGCTCGATCACGGCGAGCACTAGTCGGTCGTCTGAGGTGCTCCACTGCTGGTAGATCGCGCGAAGGGACTCTACCGACCAGGGTGATTGTTGTGGGGTTCTGGAATGGACCGAACCTGTCAGGACCGCGATGTCAGGGTCTTGGATCAGCCGGTGGATCACTTCTGCGTCTTGGCCTTGGATCGGGCGTAGCCGGACGCGGGTTCCTTCGAGTGTTGGTTTGTGGCTGAAGATGGTTTCCACTTGGTTATTTTCTCACGGGCTCTTCCCCGGTCCGGGAAGGGCTAAGTTGGCAGGTTCTGAGGCACCTACGGGCTTGGAGAGACTGAAGTTCAATTTCCCGCAAGCGAGTATTAGCGGGTTCATCTGGCCAGACTTGTGGCTTCACAAGCTCCCAGAGTCCTGGACCAGTAGTACTGGTGCATACGTCAATGCTTCGAGACGACGCTTGAGCTCGTCGTAATTATCGATCGAAGCTGCAGGCTCGGTGGAGACGTTGAAGTCGGAGCGGATGCTCCGCACGTCGTCGCGAACTTTTTCGGCCTCAGCTCCGGTGTCCTCGAGTTGGGCAACGATGTCTTCGAGGAGCTGTTGAACGTCGCCGCGCCGCGCTTTGGTGGGATGGTCCTTATGAAAGTTGCGACGCAGACGGTTTATGGTCTTGCTAGTGCGTTCTCGAGTGTTCTTGCGCTCGGGTTTGCCACACTTGTAGGGCGCGTCACGGTGACAACTATCGGTGCGGAAAACCCAACGCGCCCCCGAATAAAACCAAGCAACTCATCCCATTTCAGCGAGAAGGCGGGCTGCCAGATCATCGTTGGCCTGTGCCCATGCGTCCACCATCGAGTGGCCACCATGGCCTTCGCCCTCGTCGATAATCAGGCGGCTGCCTGGCCACCGGCGATGGACTTCCCATGCGGTGCGCAAAGGTCCACTGACGTCGAGCCGTCCGTGGATGAGCACTGCGGGAATGTCGGTGAGCCGATCCATTCGGTCCAGCAGCGGTGGATCGCAGAATCCGTCATTGGCCCAGAAGTGCGTGGCCAGGGTGACGAAGTTCTGACGGAACTCCTGATCCTCCCACCGCGGGTCACGCCGGAACCCTCCGGCTCCGATGGCGATGTGGGCGTCTTCCCAGCGGGCCCACGCCTGCGAGGCGGCGTCCCGCACATCCGCGTCGGAGTGGCGCATCAGCTGCCGGTAAGCCTCAACCAGTCGCGTCTCCCCGCGTCGATAGCCACATCCGGACCGCTCGGCGTGCTGGACGAAGACCTCCCACTCCTCCGGGTAGAGGGCCCCGACGGCCTCGGTGATCCAGTCGACCTCCCAGCGTGATGTGGTGGTCACTGCCATGGCGACGACGCTGCTCACTCGATCCGGATGTGCCTGAGCGTAGGCGATGGCCAGCGTCGACCCCCAGGAGACGCCGTTTAGCACCCAGTGTTCGACCTTGAGATGCTCACGTAGCTCCTCGAGGTCGGCGATCAGTCGGGCGGTCGTGTTGGCTTCCAGGTCATGATCCGGGTCGCACGCGAGGGGGACTGACTTGCCGCATCCTCGCTGGTCGAGACCGATGATACGGAATCGGCTCGGGTCGGCTTTGGTCAGGTAGCCACGACTGCCCAGGCCTGCACCCGGTCCGCCGTGCAGGTAGAGCAGTGGGATTCCGTCCTGGGTGCCGGACTCCTCCCAGTAGATGCCCTGACCGTCGCTTGTGGTCAGTAGGTCGGAGGCAGCGGGCCGCGTTTTCTCATACACGGGGTTCAGCCTAGAGCGTGGGAGTTAGTCGTTTTTCTCTACCGGGGCAGTTCGTGGTTCCGGAGGTCGGTCGCCACCCCGGCAGACGGAGGGCCGACCGACCCGTTGGGTTCGTCGGTTATTCGTCTTCGCTCAAAGTAGAACAATCTCGTCCTCCGAGAACCAGTTGTTCTCGATCGCGAAGGCGCGCACTGCTTCAGGTTTGCTCGTGTAAGCAACAACCGCGAGAGCTTCCGAGGCGCGACTGCAGGTCACGTACATAAGCCTCCTGGTGCGATCCACTGACGAATCCTTCCCAGTGGCCACATTCTTCACGTCGCTGGCCGTCAGTTCCTTGGCTCCCAGGAGTTTCTCGTAGCTGAACAAGAATCCACCAGCCTCTTCGTCGCTGAGAACGACCATGACTCGTGGAAACTCCAGACCTTTGACGCCTTGATGGGTGGCGAACGGTGTCATTCCGGAAAAATAGCGGCCATAGCGAGATACCTCGTCGAATGATGCCGCAAGGCAGCGCTGCCATGCATCGATCTCACCGGCGGGGGATTCCTCGTCCTCGAGCTTGTCGATCATCAGTGTCGTCTTGATGGAGGTCGCCAACGTGAACAGTCCGAGGCCGTCGAGAACGGATGCAACCTGCCCAATGGTTGGGACTTCAGCACCGCTCCAGAGATTTATGAGCTGATCGACGGCCTCTTGGCACTCCTCCAATACTGTCCGGAGTGCTCCGGGTGTGGGAGAAGCTGCCTCAAGAATCTTGTGCGCCATCAATGGCGAGTTTTCGCGGACTATCCGTGCGACCGTGAATTGATCTCCGCGCTGATGTGCCTGAACTAGGGGTTCTACTTGCTGCAAGAAGACCTGGAGTTCCGGCACTGAACCATCCAACACGCTCGTCTGATCTCGAGGGAGAGACTTGAGGGCGCTGAACAGGTCAGCGAAATGAAATCGCTGTGCGGCCATGCTGTGCTCGAGGATGAGTCGTTTTACCGCTGGGTTCTCGCCCGCTTCGGAATCGTCTCCTGCAGGGACGGTCCAATCTGCGTCTCCGGTGATGGTGGACATAGTCGCCGCTGCGGCCTTCTCGACGACGTCCGTGTCTGAGTCGACAGAAGCGATAAAGAGACGGACGGTCCCTTCTCCTCGGTCCTCCCGAGCTGTCTGTGAATGGTCGTCAGCGTCGGCTCGGACGCGGTTGCTTAGCTCCACGATCCGTCGTGGGCTCCGGTGGTTCATCACCTTGACGGGCGTGGCCCAGGTGCCTGGGATCGACCCGGCGATGTCGACCTTGCCGTCGTTGTATATGCGTTGCATCGTGTCGCCGAAAAGACCAAGGACGAACTGGCCCTCGCTTTCCGAAGCGACGTGTAAGAACGCGTCCAGCAGGTTCTTGTTCGTATCCTGGCTTTCGTCGATGAAGAGGATCGGGTGTTTGGTAACCAGAATGTTGGCGAGCAGAGGCTTGCTCGTCAGGAGATCTGCCGCGAGTTTGATGACTTGAGAGTGATTCAGAGCCTCTCTGTCGTGGTTTCCTCCCGAGGGGCTGTAGGTGAACTTTCGGATGTCGTGGATCGTGGCCGCCAGGTTTCTGTTCTTTTGGAGTCGATAGACCCTGTCAGTCTCTTTTTTCGATCCTTCTCTACTCTTTGTCGATTCGAGTTGCTCGATTGAGGCGTCGAGCTCCGCCGCCAACCAGCTGCGGATGTCGTCTTGGTAGTCGCGGACCAGTTTCCACGCAAAGGCGTGGATCGTGGTGACCGAGACCAGTGGATCGAAATCGAGCCGGCTGGAGATTTCATCCGCGGCCGCGTTGGTGAAGGTGATGACGGCTATCTGCTGGCCACGAAGGGTCAAATCATGCCCGCGCGTTTCCTGGGCGCGTTTCAGGGCAAGAACGAGAGATCGTGTCTTGCCGGACCCGGCTCCGGCGTATAGGAAGAACGACCGGGGAGTTTCACGCTGGAGGCAGTGAGCGATCTCGTCATCGACCCGATCGTCGACAGAGGGGTCACGCAGCATGAAGCGCTCCGCCTAGCGCCGGATCCGTCTTTTGGACCCGTTCTTCCAGCCACGAGAGACCTTCGCTAATGTACGCCGGCGGTTCGAGACTGTTGAACCTGGTTGAAACCAGGATGTCCATGGCGAGTGCCGCCTTGCTCCCAGTCCTCAGCGCATCGTGTAGCGACCTCGCGATCGAGGTGGCATCGGTCTCCTTGTTGAGGATGTCGCGGATCTTCTTCGTCAACCCGGTACCCTCGAGTTCCTTGAAAAAGTCGAGGTTTGATAAAGCGAGCGAGTCTTCGAACGTACTCGGCAACGCTTCCTCGGGCTCCTCGCTGGATACGGCGACCATAACCGGAGTTTGGTACGCGAATCGCACTGAGTACTGGCCGTCGAGCTCCAACAGTTTTCGGTCAGGAGCAGTGTCGAGTAGAGCATCAATAACTGTGCTGTGCTCCCACCAATCCACCAGCGTGGGGTTGCCTGTTATCTGTGCAGCACCCCGCTGAGTAGGTGCGTTGCCACCAACCTTAGTTTTGGGATCCAGGTCAGTCACGACGAGCGTTGGAATCTTCAGCGCATCGATGAGCGGACGAAGGCGATGGGCATGACTGCCCCCGATTTCGAGCATGGTGACGTATGCGTGATGTAGAGCGGCATGGTGTTTTTGGATGAAGTGGGGGACAAGCATCCTCTCGGCGCTACCTTCGATCAGGATGAGGGCGTCGGCGAAGAACACGTCGGCATGTTGCACGCGAAGGTACCGGGTCACGAAGCGTTGTGTCTCCGGCTCAGTGCCGAACGTCGTTCCAACGTTGATGACATTGGAGGTCGGAACGGCAACTCCATGAGTGCCTGCTTCTAACCTGCGAAAGTAGCGGAGGCTTTCAAACGGCAGCTCGTGAGCGATGTGGCTCGAATGAGTGCTGATGACGAGCTGCGTTGTCAGTTGGCTCCCAGTCTGGAGGTCCGGATGATTGCGGAGCACTTCGAATGCCTTCTTCGCGAAGACCTGTTGAACCTGCACGTGAAGATGTGCCTCTGGTTCTTCGACCAGAACGAGGTGAATAGGTTCGATTGGTTTCTCGGACTTGGGTCGTCGGGCTTTCCCCACACGCATCCAGCGATCACGGAAACTCATGAGACGGAAGATCATCGAGATTAGGTTCTGGTACCCGAGCCCGTTCTGTCCCTCTGGCAGAAACATGTCCTGAGTCTCTTGATCGTTGGCATTATCCAGTTTGAAGGAGACGGCGGATTCGTGCTTGAGACTCTCTGACGCGCTCAGTTTCGAGGCCACCCTGATGCTCGGATCAGTGACACCGGGATAGCTCAGTCCCGTCAACTCTTTCAGTGCTTCACGGAATGCTTCCTGTAGTCGAGCGTCGAACCCGTTCTGCGCGATGGTGATCGTCTGCAACGCGTCAAGGTCCTCGGGCCCAGGAGTTTCAGTGGGGTCGAGATGGCTGGTGTAGTACTCGCTTAGCTGGCGGGATAACTTGGCAGTCTCCGGGATCCTGCCTGACGAGTCGTCGGTAGATGCCCCGCTTTTGTCGCCGAAACCACGTTGTGCATTGATCTCATCTACTACCACGATGTCCTGCAGAGGATTCGTTGCCAGGGGCTGCGCATCGGCGGATAGGTTCTGAATCACAGCACGATCCTGTTGTGGATCTTGAAGCTGATCGGGGTCCAGAGTGTAGTGGCGCAGTGTGAGGTGGGTCTGGAATCGTCGCGTGAGGAAGTCGACCAAATTGTCGGGCCAGAGCGACAGATGACCTTCTGATTCCCTTCTCCCTGATGCCTGCCATGCGGCTCGAGCAGTTTGGGTGGCATTCCACGCCTCATTGAAGGAATGTGCCAGCTCGGCCTCATCCTTAGGTTCCAGTGAGAAACGGACTCCGACCAGGCCCCCACTCCAATCCAGATTGGGGATGAGAGCGCTGACCCGATGTACGTCGTGGTCATCGACCCGGAGCCAGACGTCCAAACTAGGAAGCAGGCCGTCCCACTTGACGGCCGGAGTCACATCGGGAGCCTCGGTCCACCCGACGCCGATGTCGTTAATTTCCTGCCACCGTGACAAGGTGAAGTCATTCTTGCTGAAAGCCGAGATGCCTTGTTTCAGGAAGGATCGGAGTGCGATGAGTGCCGATGTCTTACCGCTGTTATTGGCCCCGACAAGGAGCGTCGTTTCGGCTGCGAGATCCAGCCGCACCGAAGCCAGCTTGCGGTAATTGCGGATCTCGATTGTTTCGATATGCATGACCTATGGTGACATAAGTCGCAGTCCGAGCCCTGCAATTCCGGAAAATATCGCTAACGGGTTTTTGAGGCATATAGGTTGTCGCCGAGGAAAGTAGATTCACCGAGACGGGGCTGCTTCAACTGCGCGTCGATCAGACTGTGGAGCACGTCAGGATGTCACCTACTAATGCGGCGGACACCTGGGCTCTCCGAACTCCTCGCAGGTCGTGCCTATTGCTCCGACTGGGAAATCTAAGCATTTGCTGTCTCACCACACGCCTCCTTCCGTCGTAACGAAGAGTGCAGCTGAGACAACAGCGAAGAGCAACATCGATAGCCCCATCATAGGTCCGACGATTCGACTCGTCGACCACTGTTTTCCTTTCAGCGGCCGAGCCAGCAGCAACAGAGCCCCAGCTTGGAGGACTCCAAGGACAATCAGCGACCCGTCTGCTACCAAGAATGCGAGCGGAATGAAGTGTGCAGCAACTACCATCGCAACCCACCATGCCGCCCAGCGTCCTTTTTCGCTGCGCTGCAGGTAGAGACTGCCAATCGTCGCGGCTACTACTTCGACGAGCACGAGCAAACCAAACCACTCGTACCGGCCCTCTAAGGCGCTGCTCTGTCCCCACCGCGTGACCATGGCGTATCCGAAGACTCCCGCAAGGGCGAGCCCCGCTACTGAACCCGCACCCAGTTTCCAACGCCAGTGAGATGGCGCGTCTTCTTGGGACCAGCCGAACCACGCGACTGCCATGAGGCCGAACCACGCGATGGTGAACGCGTGATCGCGCACAAATTCAGTCAGCACTCTATGTGATCCCTAACTCATGTTTGTATTTCGAACTAACATACATTGCTGAAAAAGATAAGCGAACCCCGACGACTGACTGAGTAGCGTCCGAGTGGCGACCGGGTGGAGAGTATTGCCCCTACCTACTCCTAGCCATGTTCTGCTGATCGGTACGAATGCGCGCGCAGTGGGAGCTGTCGGTCCCCAAAGCCGTACCTCGATTTGCTGTTTTCGCGGTTGCCTTGAGGGCCGAGAAAAATTGTGTTTACGGGTCTACGAGTGGGCGTTGCGATTCATTGATCTGGCCCGCAAGTCGGGCGGCTTGCGGACATTCATCTTCAAGTTGAGGATTTGGTGCACGCTGAAGGATCGGCTTGAGGGCAACGTCTGCCCGAACGCGCTTCGCGTGCCATTGACCGCATCAACTAGAACAAGAAGACTCTGAGGTATGAGGATTCGAGGCCGAACCAAGTTTTGGTCCTCCCTTGTTGGGCCTCTGGGTAGGCGTGAATCAGCGGTCGTCCTCGTTATTGCCACCTCTGCGGCCGCGCGAATCTCCTACAACACCAGCCGTCGAGCGGGGATACCCCGAGGAGTAACTGCAGGGCTAGCGGCATTCGACCTCTGGGGAGGCCTTGTCGCATTTCAGTTTCAGCCCACTCGGGAGCAGTACTCGCGCTCACCTCTGGAGTCGCGCATGTTGTTCGCACTCGTGCACGTTCAGCCGTTTCTTCTCCCGCTGCTGGGTGAAGGCTCATGGCGCCGTGCCACAGGGAGGTACGCAACGGCCGTCGTCTCGACTGCGGTTCTTGAATGTTTCTTGTCTTACTCCACTTCTCGACGAGTGGTCGCCAATGGAGCTGCAGCCGCCCTCAGCGCTGCCGACCTAGCCCTCGGGGCGCCGGCACATTCTTGGTTCGGGCCGGTATATCTGATGAAGATGATTGGCGGACACTCAGGTATTGGTCGCGGCGACGCTGCGCCGGGGAAAACTTCTTCGAACACTCACGCCCCAACGCTCGTCGTTGGCGCTCCATGGCGCGATGCGGCAACAGGGCAATAGCCCGCACCCATCGCGCCACCGATGAAAGGTAGACCGATGACACTGACCCATCTGAACCCTGAACAGCTCGAGCCCTCACCTGTCTTCTCTCAAGGAGTGCTTTCCTCGCGGGCCGGGGTGCTCTACGTGGGCGGGCAAAATGGCAATACTGCTTCTGGAGCGATGGCTGAGGGGTTCGCTGCTCAAACGGAGCAGGCCTATCGGAACGTGCTTGCCGTGCTTGAGGCTGCGGGCTGTTCTACCGGTGACGTCATGAAAATGACCATCTACGTGAAGGGCGATGAAGACGTCTCCGCGGGGTTGGCTGCAGCGCAAGGTGTTTGGGGGAGTCAGCCCACCGCCATTACGGTCCTCCGTGTGCATGGTCTTGCCCGTCCAGACGCCCTCGTGGAAATTGAAGCCGTTGCCGAGGTTCCGGAAGGTCCTGTTTAGAAAGCAGGCGCAAGAGTTTCGACCGTTGCGTCCCGGGGTCGTTGGCTTCAGCATTCCTGAGTCCTGCAGTCTCCGGTGCCTCCATGGGGGTCATAAGTGGAACAGCCGATTGTTCTCCTGAGCCCACTGTTCGAAAGTCCGGGCAGGATGAGCCGTCACACGCTCCACGGTGTCCTCGACCGAACTGGCACCTTCAGGCGGGCGGGTTGCGAGTTCGGTGCCGAACGGAACGTAGTCGTCCCCCATTCCGTGGGAAGCAAGGCGTTCCTGCTCCAGATCTTCGGGGCAGTTGCTTATGTCTCGATTTAGATGCGGTTTGCCTCGCCGTCGTGGTGTCGTAGTCCAAAGACTCAGGCACTTTGGTCGCTTCGTCGTCGAGGCAGATTCTCCACATGATTCCGGAGGGCGTTGGCGGCGAACTGTGCAGCGGCTTTGCTTCCAAAGCTCTTGTGGAAGCCAGGATCCGTCTCGTACTGCCCTGCCATGCCCCGGACCATTGCCGCGGAATTTTCAGCGTCGCCAGCATGGACTGGCGTTCCCGGGATGCTGGCGAACCAGGCCATGTGCACCGAGGCCTGGTCTTGAGCGATTGACGAATCCGGTCGGTAGCCTTGTTCTTGGAGTTCGCGCCAGCGTTCGAGGAGGGCTTGAGTGTCGGCCTTCCACTCACGTTGCTGTTGGATCGATTTGCTGTGCCACCACTGGTTCGACGCGTCGAAGGCTTCGCGTCCCCAACGCGCCACAACTTCACTCTCGTATCGATCGTTGAAACCCTGGAGCATCACATCCATCCGTGGCTCGAGGCCCTGTTTTCGCATCGCCAGTGTGTGCTCGACGGCTTCGATGCGACGGTCCAGGGTCTGCCGGTCTGCAGCCAGCTGCTGCAGATGCGCTCGGAGGGCTAGAACTTCGGCATCGGGTGTCTCGGTCACACCCAGGGCCGCCGCAATTTCGGGAAGAGCCATGCCTGTGTCACGAAGGAGCAAAATCCGTTGCAGTCGACCCACCGCGTCTGGACCGTAGTAGCGGTAGCCATTGGGCCCAATTCGGTCGGGCTCGAGCAACCCAATGTGGTGATAGTGCCGCAGAGTGCGTCCACTGATCCCCGCGCGTTCAGCCAGCTGCTTGACCGTCCATTCCATACCAGGCTCCTGATGTTCTAGGTGGGTTGTTCAGCTAGTCGTCGTGGGCGGAATATCGAGGTATCTCAGGGCGATGTCCAGGATTTTGGTTGCTGGTGTGTGGAGGTTCTGCGCCGACGTGCCTCCGGTGGCCTGAAGATAGGTATGGACGAGTCTCGCGCCGGCGGCGTATCCAGCCCCAGTTGGGAGCCCGACGGGCTCACCGCCAAACATGCGGGCGGTGGCATCCCCAAGGACCCAGGCGCCGAAATTCTGCATCCCCGTGACGTCGAGCCCTGTGATGACCTTCGCCAGCACGTCGTCGTCGGAGCGGGTGGCTTCGGCGACGAAGTGGGTGTAGCCCACAGCGCCGAAGAGTTCTGCGGCGAAGACATCGGCCAGGCCCTCCGAGATGACGTGCTCGCCGACCGTCACGGTGGCAGGGTCCCAGGCTATGCCCCCGGGGGAGTAGCGGAGATTGTGGTGGAGCTCGTGGACCGCGATGGCTTCAAGGCGGTCGAGGACCTGCAGGGTGGGCCAGACGGTGATGGCAATGTATCCGCTGATTCCGCCGAAGCCCGAGAGTCCTTGGACCTCGTTGAGGAAGTGCTTGTTGTTCGGGTCCCCCAGTACGAGCAGGACTTTCAGATCTGGCACTCTGATCTTGGGATCGGCGGATCTCAAGGCTGCGACTCCGACGTCGAGGGACTTGGCGATGCGGTTCCACGCGTCAGCGGCCACGAGTGTGTCCAGTCCTTCGCGCAGTCGATCCGAGGAGTCATCCCAAGGGAACCCGAAGTTTTGCCGGTGCACCTCGGTCATATCGACCCCGCCAGGGATGAAGTGGTACATCCCTGCCATCGGGGCCCACATCTCGCGCACGTGTTCAGCGCGAAGCCCGGGATCCGCGTTGAGAATCTTTGTCATCGCGGGGGCGCTGTCGATAAATGAAATGGTCATAGCGCTTGACTCTAAGCATTGCCGTTACGTCAAGGTCAACTTCCGCGTGTGAAATTTCTGGTGCGGTACTGCGCAGATCCGAAGAGGTAGACCTCTTAGTTATTTCATTGTTCTGTCGCGCAGCAAGTCGGCGGTCCGAGTTGACGTTCGGCGCGGAAGGGCTGACGCGATATCGGATTCAAGGATCGACATGTAATGCACGTCGATCCACCGCTCCTCGAATCGCAACGCGTCCCGACCGGTTCCCTTGTGGGTGAAGCCGACCTTCTCGTAGACGTGTCGTGCGCGTGGGTTGAAATCGTAGACCTCCAGCGAGATCCGATGCAGACCTAGTGATTGCAGTCCATACCGGATGATCATCCTCGTTGCCTCGGTGCCGAGCCCTTTCCCGTGTCCCTCTGGGCCGATGAGGGTCCGGAAGCCGCAGGACCGGTTCTCTTCGTGCGAGTCTTTGAGAACTACCTCACCGACCATGGCGCCGGTCTTCTGCTCGATCACGGCGAGCACTAGTCGGTCGTCTGCGGTGCTCCACGGTTCGTAGATCGGCCGAAGGGATCCCATGGACCAGGGTGATTGTTGCGGGGTGCTTGAATGCACCGAGCCAGTCAGCACAGCGATTTCGGGATCTTGAATCAGCCGGTGGATCACCTCGGCGTCCTGACCCTGGATCGGGCGCAGACGGACCAGGTGTCCTTCGAGTGTGGGTTTGTGGCTGAAGATGGTGTCCAGAGTCTCGCGAACAACGCTTCTACGGTCTAAAGATCGTGGCCTTCTCCGAGATGATCCTGGACGAACTGCTGCGTCAGACGGGGGAGTTCCCACCAGTGGCCGCCATACCCGTAGGACTCGCGTTTTGCGACCTTGAAAACGGTCAGAATCGCTTCCGCGATCTCGGCGTCGGTTCCATCAGGAAACATCTGCTTTCGGGCGTCTGCATCACTCCCGAGGAGCACAAACGCGGGGTCTGACCGGTACTGATTCATCGACGATGACGCGGGGTAAGCGCCACCATTGTCCTCCGGGTCGTTCTCGATTATCACGCAGTACAGGATGTCGAACTGGCATAGTGAGTTGAAGAGAACGTCATCGTCTGCCAACTTATTCGCGATGGGAATGGCGCTGTCCGGCAAGTCCGGACGAAGGAACGAATGCTCACTCATGAGCTGCCTAGCCGCCGTGATCATCATGCTGCCGTTGTCCTTCGGAAACAGACCCTCTCGGCTAGCGGCGACTTGACCGTGTCTAATCCAAGAGGCATAGACATAGGAGCCATATGGGTCCGCATACGGTTGCAGAACCAGGTCTTTGATGATCGCCCACTGCTTCTGCCGGACAGCCAAACTGCCTAGCACATAGAGGCGGTTGACGATCTCCAGGCGCTGCACGGCCTGAGAACTTGTCAGGGGGGTATAAGTCTCGACCAGGCCACTCAGGACCTTCCGCAGCAAGTCGTAGCGCTCGTAGTACATAGCCTGCGCCGCAACGCATGTGACCTTATTAAGGATCGATTCGCGACCATGATCATCAGATGAGGACAGCACAGACAGCGCTTGGCCGGTGAACTGACTCAGCCGGAGGTCTTTCCCGGCCTCTAAATACGTGACCACGGTTTCAGTGAACGCCGCATCTGACATCTCCGTGGTCAATGGAAGTAGGGAGCCAGAACCGAGAGAGACTCCCCCCTCACGCAGGGCCGTCGCAAGATCTTGAATGATTGAATCGACTGTGGAACGGGCGTCTTCCCTGATGCGACGATCACGCTCGGCTAGGAGAGTGTTCCAATGCGCATGTCGCAGCGGAACATTTCTTGCTCCTTCGCGCAGCCATAGTTCACCCGGTTGGAATACCACTTTCTGATTCTTAGGATTGTTCCTGTCAGGATACTGAGCAAGCTTGGAAAACGGGATCGGTAATCCATCACGCGGATGCTCGAGGTAGATAAGCACCACTTCGTGGTCGTCTATCTCGTGAATCGCGGGGATAACACTAAATTGGCCGTCGATGTAGCCTCGGACGAGATCGTGGAGTCTCGCGCTGTCATAGGAAGCTCGGTCTTTAATTGAGCCTACCGGCAAGGCAAGCTCACCCTGGTCCGATACGCCTACCAGAATGTAGCCACCTGGGAAGGTGTTGAGGATGGCAACAGCATCTTTTACGAATTTTAACTTAGCTTCCGGATCGCCTAGATTGAGATCTTTTTTGAACTCAAGGTGCGTCTCCTCAGGGAAGGTAAGCAGCTCGACTAGTTTCTCCCTATCCGTGCGCCCCTCCACGATGACCACTCCGCGTGCGTGTCCATTCGATTCGCTGCCTGTGTTGGTACCTGTCATAGCCCGTTCCCGCCTCATGTGCTCTGAGCACCTTTGCGGGCTCCAGAGCGCTCGTTGATGCCTGTGATTGATGCTAAGGGCTAGTTACTGGCCGCTGCGGCTCCCTGACGGGCCCTTAGTGCCGCGTCGATGGCATTTACGGAGTCCCGGCGGATCTGTGAGTATCGGCCTGCCCCGGTCTCGTCGGGGTTGAAATGGCCCTGGTGGGAGGTCTCCTCGAGAAGGTGCTGTTGCTCGATGACCTGGTCGACGTCTGCCAGGTACAGGAATGCCCGGTAGCGGCTCATATAGGGCTCCCGATTCAGCGTCATCCGCCAGCCGCCATCGGAGACCAGGGCAATCTCATTGCCGGTGGTGTTCTCGCGCCAGTGGTGGCCGGTGCGGTCTTCGTCGAGGATCTCGATAGTTTTGGAATACCGAGTGAACCAGTCCTCGAACCAGCCGTTTCGGCCGGTGTTCATCCATGCCATGGGTTAGCTCCCGTATGCTCGATGGTCGCGGCGTTAATGTCGCGGTGTGCTGTCATTCCATCACCCGGCACGGACACGCACCAGGACCAGCCTGCCGGTGCATACCAGACTCTCCAAGAACCCCGGGCGGTTCAGTCATCTGGCCCCGTATCTTGATGCCCTGGTCTCAGGTCGACAAATGTCGAAACAACTCATGCAAGCTCTTGATCTGCACGGTCGATTCGTCACAAGACCCGACTGCGAAGGAGAGCAGCATTGCCTGGTCTCTCTTACTCCTCGCTTGACGCAGAGGAAGAGGGCGGTGCTGCCGGTTCGGCGCTGACGGCTGCGACGAGTTCGCTGATGTGATTGAGGGCGCCGGTCAATTGCTCCACTACGTGAACGAAAGACGGCCAGGGCGAGAGTCCGTCGATTCCCAGTCGCTCTCGTGCTCCGGCGGCTTTGGCCCCACCGAGGTGAGCCACTCCTCCCGCCGAACGATACGTCTGTAGTGCCTTAAAGGGCTCAACTGCGTCTTCCGTATCGCCGAGGTTCTCGAGGAATCGAACAAGTAAAGCCAATGATCGTTCGCCACTTGCAGCCCCGCCAAGAAAAGTCTTAAGGGGTGCTGGATCGATTCCATCGACCATGGCCTTGGCCAACGTCAGAATGGCCGGGCCCAACGACGACGAGTCACGAGTCGTTGGACCGACGAGATGATCGAACTCTTCGCGTGTCTGAGGGTCCAAAGCTGTCCAAAGTGGTGACCCAATTAGGGTCTGGGTCGCCTCGGCTGCCCGAGACCTGGCGCGATGCAATTCACCAACGGGGTCGGGCGAGGACGCAGCCTGGTTGAGGAAGTCCCGTCGAAACCGCCCTTCCTCCATCTGTCCTTCGGGCGGCACGTTGTGGGCAACCCAGTGCGACTGTTCTGTTGCGGGCAAGGAGCCCAGTTCGCACAGGTAGACCTCAATGAGTCCCGCGGTGTTCGTGGAGATGTCGATCCCCCAGAGATCGAGACACTCAAGGCGGCTGGCGGTCACCCGATAACGACTCGGCTCATCCGCGTACCGGCCTAGAACCTCTCTCGCGAAATACACGGGGGTCAACTGATGCAACTTGGAGTTGTCGTTGTAGTCGCCCAGTTGTCTAGGGTCGCAGACATGCGTCAGCATGTTCCCGTTGCCGGGATCCACATCGTAAATGAACTCGGCGTAAGTCTGGGACTCGCCGCGTTCCTCACTGCGGCGGAGGCGAGAGGTTCTCAAGCCTGCGATGAGGTACTTCCCCATAACGTTCGAGAACGCAGGCCGTCCTCCGATGTCGCCATGATGGAGCGCGACCCAGTCAAAGATTGCGGTGTTGGAACGGAACTGATTATCTACCCGTTCAAAGTCTTCGTGATCGATGGTCGTGGTGTAGTCCACTTGAACGAGGAGATCTCGACCCGCGTTTGCCAAGAACGTTCGGAGTTCGAGAGCGGCAACTTGGATCCGCCAACTATCCATGCCGACGTCGGTCCGAATCAGTTCCACGTCCCGTCCCGCAGCATTGAGGTAAGACCAACCGGTAGTTGTTGGGAACGCATCCCAGTACCAGAGAAACGTGGGCGTGATCTCATAGGTCGGGTCAACACGCCGGTGATGCTCACGGACTGCCGTGAAGAAAAACAGATCCGGCTGTGCCGGGTCCTCTCCGGTAGTCAACCCGTCGGAAAACCGGCCATCGTTCCAGAGTTGAATCTCTCCAATCGTGTGCAGACCGGACCACGTAGTAGACCCAAGCACTCGCTCCTCTGCTTCGTGAGCGGCAAGGACAGAGTGGGTTCCCCCGTACATGTCGTCCCGGTGAAAGTGCTCCTCGACGGTCAGCCAGCCCGTGGGCTCGGGCGTGACTCTACGGAGCAAGACGATCGGCCAAAGCTCCTGCGGGTACTCGCCGGGCGGCCGCAACCATCTCGTGGCGAGCGTCGGAATCGCATCGGGGCGACCGTCTCCAGATACCCGTGGCATGTGGGACTTGGGGCCCGTCACGCGCTCGCCCAGCTTTCGAGGGCCTGCGCGTTCAGACGATTCTGGAAGCGAAGCCGTTTGCCTCTGTTGACGTCCCGGGCGAGGTCGGCGAACTCTAGCGGACTCGTTCCTGCCCAGTCCTGTTGGATCGCCTCAGCAACGAGTTGCTCAGGGTCAAGAGCATGACCACGGTCACGCATAAAAGTGAGTGCTTGAATCGCCATGGATCTCTCCCGGTTATCGATCAGACCCTGGTTCAGGACGGCGAGCGAGGTTATCCCTGCAACCATGGCCTTGACCGCCTTTGAAGCCTCTGGAACGGGAACAATCTCGCTACCCCCAAGACGCTCAACATCGTGCGCGGTCACCCAAGGCGCGTGACCTGTGTGGGCCTGGACCACGACGATACTGCTCACTGATTTTTTGGACTCGATCTCTAACACCTCGCCTAGGTTCAAGCACCAACCGATGACTACCCCGCGGGGTCGAGCCGAGAAACGAGAATGTCGGTTGGAGGTCGTGCCGATCGCCACCCCTGAAGACTCCAACCATGGCTGCGCCTCGACCACGCTGGTCGAGGGGGAAATGAGGGAAACTTCCTTACCTCTTGCCCATTTACAGGCTGCAATGAAAGCTGCACGCAATGGCATATGGGCTTCGACATATGAACGCTGCATAACTACATCGTAGAGGGATTTCAACCAAGTAGTGCTGGCGCCACAGAAACCAGCACAGGCCATCTCCAGGAATCCCAGGGCGCTTCAATCCCAGTGCGGGCCAGATCTGCGATGATCGAGAGATGGGGATCCTAGATCGAATTCTTGGCCGCTCCCGTGAACAGCCGGCCCCCGACCGGGGCTTCGCTGGTCTCGTCAAACTAAGCGGCACCACGACAATCTGTCGTTCTGCGATGTCTGCACTGGCGGAGCGCCACGGTATCGCTGATGGCGGCTACCTCGAACTGCCCGGCTCGTTGCAGCGCGAGCCCAACAATGAGGTAGATGCGAACGCCGTGGCCGTCCTGGTTGAAGCTGAGAGAGTCGGATACCTCCCCGGGTACCTCACCTCAGAAGTCAACATCCCAATAGATGGCTCACGCACGGTCCGCGTCCAAATCTTCACGGAGTTGGCGCCTAAGGGGCTTCGGGCCGAGGCGTGGGCGTGGCTCGGCTCAGAGCAACCGCAGTGGGAATGGACGGAAACGAAGAGGCCGCCGATGTCCTCCAAGGCGAAGGCTGAGGCCAGTCACGTCCAAAGCAGCAACATGGTTCGCGATGCACTGGCCAGCGGTGGCGACCGGGCTGCGCAGTTCGAGGTGGGCATGGTCAAAGGCGTGCACTATCTCGAACTCGTTGAGCCGATTAAACAACTCAAGCGCGAAGGGCGCCTGGAGGAAGCGCTAGTCCTCTGCTGCGCCGCAATTGAAGGAGCGGAAGGTGAACGTGACGGCCGAGCGCCGGCACCTTGGTATACCGAGCAGGCGGCGATCATCCTCCGAAAGCTCGGTCGCCGCGACGAGGAGCTTGTTGTACTGAAACGTTGGCTCGCAGTGTGCCCGCCGCAGTTCCGTAAGGATAGTCGTATCGCAGAGCGGCTCGCGAAGCTTGGCGGATGATGTGTGAGGGCTCGTGCCGGCCGCCGAAAGATCCATGATCGGGGTATCTAGGAGAAGGGCGGCAGGGTGCAATAGGTGCTGCCGTCCGCCCACCCGGCCAGCCAATACTGAGCTGCGGTGCAGGCCGGTCACGGCACCGCCCGGCATGTTCGACTAGCGAAGATCAAACTCCCACTCGAGGTATGTGTCTGAAAGTACCTCGTGGAAGACCACGTACCCGGATTCAACGCTAGGCTCAAAAACGAACGAACCCGACCCCGAAGTACCGGGGCGGATACTCCCGAACGGGAACACTTCTTCCTCCGGGAGGCAGGAATACGACGCTTCGCCGGACCCCGGATCGGTATCCACTATCGAACCGTCACTGTCGAGCACCTGGAACAAGTTTGTGGTGAGGATGGCCCCATCGGGGATGAAATTGCGTGCGTCGTTCTCTACGGAAACGTCAAGATCAATCTGTAAGAAAGACTCGGTCGACTCAGGCGCGATCGAAGACGTGCACACCACGTCAGTCTGTAGATCAGAGATATCAAACTCTGCTATCGCTGAGTCATCTTCCGGTGAGAGCAGGTAATAGGGGTTGTGCTCCGGCATGGGCAGGTTTCCGCGCTCATTGAGTCGTTCGGCTACCGGCTCGCGCTCCTCGATCTCACCTGGATCGCCAGATTCTCCACCGCCCTCTCCCTCGGTAACGGTATCGGGTTCTGGAGAATCGGTTTCCGGCGAAGAAGAATCGGACTCCTGATCGACAGGCGACTCTTGGCCGACGTCTTCTTCCCCGGTCGTTTCACTGCATCCCACGATCAGCGTTCCAGTGCAGATCAGTAAGCCTAGGGAAATACTGATGCGTGCGTGGCTCATGGCCCAAAAGTGTACCTAGGCGACACCCCACGGCCCGCACGTGGATTGGCCTGCAAACACTTCGAATTCAGGCAAGCGGAATCAGTACACTCCCGTCATGAGCCTCGTTCTTGTCACCGGCGCAGCGCGCTTGAACAGTATCGCTGCCGGGCTCGTGCCATGGTCTGCTGTGCTAATGGGTGACATCTGATCTGGAACGATGAGATGAGGCGCGCGCAGGCTACGAGCGGGAAGGAGGTTTGGCTGCCCGCTTGATCTCCTCCAGCTGTTCGGCGTTGGCGGCCGCGATCAAGAGTTTTCGCATCTCGGTGCGACTAACCTCGGTCGGGCTCATGATGGTGGCGTCTTTCCGGATTGCCCTTTCGTCCGAGGCGGCCCACTGCTCGAGAGCTTCTTCGTCAGGTGTATTCGTGGTTTGCCTGCGGATCATTAGTGGCTCCATGTCGTGGGGAAGAGCCCTATATTGAGATCTTCCGGTTGTCGGTCAGTCACCGTGGGAATCGAGCGAAGCGATACATGAGACTCGCTCCTTAAGAACTTCACCACTGCCGTCACGCGACCGACGCCTCGAGCCGGATGAGATGGACGCTCCGCTTATTGAACTTCCGGATCGGGGAGAACCAGCCGTCGATGTTCTTTGGCTCCGCGTTCTCATCGCACGGTTTGCCAGGACTCACCTGGCACGCTTCACAGGGGCCTTTCTCAACGGCGAGGTCGTAGATCTTTGTCAGTTCTTCGCGTTCCTCTGGGGTGAGGTGTCGCCAGCATCCTGGGCCACGTGTCCGGCCGGGCCATGTGACGGTGCGGGTCTGACAATTATTGCCACGACCGCACGTGGATGATGCGGCGGCATGTTGTCGGTACACCCTGGCGATGTGCTTGGCGTAGTTGCTGTCGGCTTGGATGCGGAAACCTAGGCTGTCTGGGCTCGCCTGCTCCATGAGTCTGAAGGCTTGATTGATAGTGAGCGGGGTCGTCCAAAAATTACCGCGCTGCGTCGTCGCCGCCACGGAGACACCGGAGTCGATGAGACGCATGACCTCGAGAGCGCTAGCGAGCTCTGCGCGAAGCGATTCCCGCGCCTCGGTCATAGCCTCGGTGGTGGGTAGTTCAAGATCTGGCTGAGCGTTTTGATAGTCCTCAAACGCGCTGCCGAACCGCAGAAGCTGTCTATCCAGTTCCTCACCGACTTTGGCAAGTTTCAGAAGTTCTTTGGAACCACCAGAAGGTGCTGAAGTCATTTTCATGGTTTCTCCGTCTGGGCCACAGGAGTTCAGAAAGTACCCCGCTCGCACATTCGTCTCGATCTGTCTCGAGCCTATTCCGGGTATACGTGGAGCGCCAGGGGATTTGACGCATATTCCTTGGCCCACGAGGGAATGCGTGGCCTGACCCCACGACGTACCTGGCTCAGTTGAGACACTTGTGGTCACCGTGGGGGAAGCGAACCGCCCTGGCTTTCCTGGAGGCTCTGGTCCCGGGTTCCGAGGGTTTTTGCTCGGGGACAGGTGCCACATCCACCATCACATAGCTCAAGGGCCGCAACTCTCTGTGTCCGCGGTAGTTCGTTGGGAGGTGGGTCCGACGTTAGAACTGGTCGGACCCACCTTGAACTACGTATCCAGTGGGCGATCCAGCTCGGTAGACCGCATCTGACCGGCGAACAGAGCGACGACTGCAAGAACTGTCGGCGCGATCCCGGCGACGATGAAGATCGTTTCGATCGGAACTACCAAGGACAGCGGTCCTGTGATAGCAATCGACACGGGCATGAACGCGATCGATACAAAGAAGTCGAGACTTGCGACTCGACCGATCATCTCCTGCGGAACGAGACGTTGCAGCAGGGTTCCCCAGATCACGACACCCGCGCCGGTTGCTGCGCCGACGACGAAGAGTGCGGCGAGCATCAGGGCCAGCTGGTCTGCGAAACCAATCACGATGAGGGGCAACGTGCCGGCGCCCCAGCACAGGATCATGAAGGTGAGATACCGCCGGGGAAGTCGGATCGATGACACCACCAGGGAGCCGACCGCACCTCCCACTCCGTACGCGGCCAACAGGATCCCGAACGTGGCTTCAGCATCCTCGAAACGCCCGCGCGTCAGGAACGGAAGAAGTACCTCGATTGGGCCCTGGATGATCAGGGCCAGAGACGACCCGAATATCAGGGTCCACAGTAGCCAGCGGGTTCGCGCTGCAAACCTCACTCCCGTCTTGAGGTCACCCCACACGCTGGCGCGCTCTGAGGTCTCTGAACCTGTTTTCTCGTCGCGGTGGCTGAGGAACAGGGTCATGACGAACGCCACGACGTAGGAGGCAGCAACGATGGCGGCACCAATCGCGGGGAAGAATGCCCCGACGATCACCCCGCCCAGTGCAGGACCTAAGCCTTGGGCCATGGAGGGCCGCAGTGCCCCTTCAAGGCCGTTTGCTGCCAAGAGTTGTTCCGGAGGCAGGACCTGGGGCAGGTACGCGCTGTAGGCAGGGTAGAAGAACGCACTGCCGGCGCCCATCGCGAACGAGGCCACCCCGACGTGCCACAACTCAATAGAGCCAGACAGAGATAATACGGCGACCGTCGTCATCACCGCGGCAGTGCATCCATGCACCGTGATCATGACGCGGCGTTTCGAAAACCGATCGGCGACGACCCCGCCAATGACGGAGAAGGCGAACAGTCCAAGGCTCATGCCCGTGGCCACGGCCGAGAGCGCCAGAGGGCTGTCGTTGAGGGCGAGTACTTGGAAGACCATCACGATGGTCCACATGCCAGTGCCGAACATCTCGATCCCCACCGCGGCGAAGAGCAGTCGGTAATCTTTCGAGTTCAGCGGCTTCAGGGCCCGCAGTTTCGGCTGCTTCTTGGGGTTCATGATCTAACCTCAGCTTCCGCGGTCTCGCTCAGGTCCAGCGCAGGCCAGTCGCTCACGTCGCGCAGGAGCTGCCGATCATGGGTGGAGACGATGACAGCTGCTGCAGTGGCGTGGAGTGCTTCGGTGAGTTCATCCACCAGTGCGATGGAGAGGTGGTTGGTGGGTTCATCCAAGAGCAGGACGTGGGGTTTGCCTGCCAGGACGAGTGCGAGATCAAGTCGTCGCTGCTGTCCCATCGAGAGCTCCCCGATCCGTTTCCCTGACTCCCTGGGACGCAACAGTCCCAGCTGTGAGAGCCCGATGGCTTCTGAGGGGGTCAACGAGCCACTTGAGATGAGCTCGCTGACGTGGGACGCGAAGTGTTCGCTCGCGCGCTGATCCGGAGGCAGCGTGGACTCCTGGTGCAAGAAGCCCAGACGGGTATTTCCGGACAGCCTCACGGCCCCTGTATCGGGGGCCAGCTCACCGCCGAGGACCCCAAGGAGCGTGGACTTTCCTGCTCCATTGCGACCGGTCACGACGAGACGCCCACGATGGGAAAGCTCAAAACTGACAGGTCCGCTGAGCCTTCCCGGCACGCTGACCTCATCCACGGTGAGCAGCGTTGCCCCAGTGCGGGTCGGGAGATCGGGGAATCGAAAGTACTGGGGTGGTTCTGGCACGGTCACCGCGTTGGCGTCCAGGGCTTCCTGTCGCCGATGAACGTTTTTCACGAGCCCTCCTGCACGTGTAGCCCGTCCGTGCTTATTGGTGCCTTTATCCGGGCGCCACCCCGAAACGAGCCGGTTCTGCGCGGCGCTGAGACTGACTTGGAGACGCGCCTGCTCCGCCTGCTGACGCTGATACTCCTGTTCCCACCGCTGACGTTCCGCGAGTCGTCCTTGGCGATATCCCGCGTAGCCGTCGCCATAGACGCGGTGGCGCTGATCCATGGTGGGGTCTAGGTCGATGATGGTCTCTGCCACGTCGGAGAGCAGCGCACGGTCGTGGCTAACGACGACGACGCCACCCTTGCGCGCACGCAGCTGCGCGCTGAGGTAGTCGAGGCCACTGCGGTCGAGGTGATTCGTGGGCTCATCGAGCAACAGAAAGTCGTCGTCAGCGCCCAGCAGGCACGCCAATCGGACACGGTACCGTTGTCCCACCGAGAGGTCGGCGAGCAACCGGGAGGTGTCTGTCTCGGCGTCGAGCGCTTCAAGCGCGACTTCTACTCGCCGCTCGGCTTCCCACGCGTTGAGTGCTTCGGTCCTCTCCAGCGCTGCCGCGTAGGCCTCAGTCGCTCCTGCTTCACCTTCAGCCAGTGCACGTGCGGCGCAGTCGAGGGCTTTGAGGGCGTCCAGAGATTCACTGATCGCTTCAGCGACCGCTTGGCCGACGGTGCGGTCCTCTGTGGCAGACATTTCTTGGTCTGCCACCCCGATCGTGCCTGACCGTTGAACGGTGCCGGTCTGAGGAGAGAGGTTGCCGGCGAGGACGTGGAGCAGGGTGGATTTGCCGCGACCGTTCTCGCCGACGATAGCGATACGAGACTCTGCTGTAACGGTGAGGTTGATGTGGTTCAGGACTGGAGTCGCGCCGCGAATGACCGAGACGCCGGTGGCGGTGAGCTGCGCGTTATGGCGCGCAGGATGAGGGTGGGTGGGGGTAAGCATGTGATTCCTCTAAGAATGGGCGCGCCGAACCTAGGAAGAAGGCTGGAAGGCACGCTGATGACGGTGACCGACTAAGGGTCAGAACACGCGACCGCTAGGGGCCCGGAGTAACTCAACGGGCGCAACGGACCGGTCATACCGTCAGAGGAAGTACAAATGCATGACTACAGAGTAAAGCAATTGGGTGTTGTACGAAACTGCGCGGTCTGGAGCCAACTGGGAATGATCATCTGCGGACGGCGCGATCAGAGGGCCGCAGCTAAGGTGGCTGGACCGGGAGGGGTCTTTGCTTACAGGCACTCAAAGGTCGGTATTCTGCTTAGTCGGTCAAGCGCCCGGTCCGAGGCGGCAGGGACCCAAGAACTCTTCTATCCGCAGCCTCGCCGACGAGGCGATTTCTATTGACGGTTTGGTACGTGAGTTTTCTCCACATGGGGCGCTCACGAGCTCCTGGGGCTAGGGAGATGCTGGATGCTCGTTCCTCTGCACGTTCCAATTCAGGCGATTCTAATACTTCTGAAGAGGGCAGATTCAGATAGTCCCGGAGTGGCTGACTGACCATTCATGGTGGCGCCCAGCTCTCTGGTTGGGCTGAGTGCTCGCAGACGGTTGTGTGCGCTAGTTTGATCTTCCACTCGGCTGGCGCTTCTGGGAAAGTCTGCGGAACACGTAGCTCTTTCCAGCGTTCAGGGGTGAGCCGTGGACTGCTTCTCGTAACGTGACTCCAGATCCAGAGTTTTTCGGCGTCGCTAAAGGAAATTCCACGATCGGGTTCTCCTCCAAGGAGATCCAACTGTTCTGGCGAGGCAAGGGCTTCGCGTCGCGCCGCGTAGTCGATGGGTGGCGGGTCGACAACGAGTTGGTCAGCGGCGGTGAGGAGAGCACGTCGCAGGTTAGGCCAGCTAGATTGCTGGGCGATGCGACGCCATGTGCTTATTATTCGGGCTGACGCCAGCTTGGGTGCGCCGAGTCGTTCCGCCGCCGAGGCGACGGTGATACTGCGACCTATGCACGTGACAGCAATGCTGATGGCGAACTGAGCTTGTTCGTCTCCGGTGAGGTCGAAACCGGGTAATCCCGTGGGCCACCAGAGTTGCGGAATCGCCGACATGGGGGGAGGCGGAATCTCCCACGAGGGTTCATGTTCGGGTTTGAATGTCGCAGTATGGCGCAATTGGTGCGGAACGCGGGGCCAGCTTGAACCGATGCGGAAGGCCAGTTGGCTCGATGGAGGAAGTCTGTCGTGGAGGCTTTGGAGACGAATCGCGTGGAGTAGAGGGTCCAAGGGCGCTTGTGCGAGAGCCCGGCCGGGACCGATTGGAGTGAGGCGCCCGTGCACCCGCAGCAAGTCGTACTCATCGGCCTTCTTTGCAGCTTCTCCCAACGATGGTTGGTTGAGGATTTGAAATGCTCGAAGGAGAGCGGCTGCGATGTGCTGGTCGGAAGTATGGAGTCGTTTCCCTCGGTAGTTGTGGCGGTCCTCGTTGGCAAGGAGATGCATCGACTCGGAAGCGTGCTCGTGAGTGAGCTGCTTGCCCGCACAGAATTCGATCCGATTTGGTTGACCTGGTTTTGGTCGAAGTAGCTGTAGTGCACTAATGAGGTCTTCTGGGGCTGGAGGTGCCGATAGAGTCGCCAGATCGACGGTGCAACCAGCCCTGGCATAGCCCCGACCGCGTTCTGGCTGTTTGCTGTACTCAGTGCAGGTAGAGGGTGATCGGAGCCTGCGTGCCCAGGTGAAAGTGCTGAAGGGCTGAGAGCCGCATCCTGGGCAGCTTGTCAGCAGCAAAGTCCTGTGGTGAACGCACGCAACCATCCACGGGTGTCGCCATTCTGGGCTCCATGCTTGTTGCTCGAGTAGGCACTGAGGACAGAAACGGGATCCGGTTAGGACTGGCAGGGGCCGATACGCCATGTACCTGGTGGATAGCCTTCGCTCGGAGTTGAGGATATCCGTGTGCCGTTCGAAGGCAGCGGCCCGCTGGGCGTCATCGACGCCCGTGCGTTTGGTGATGATGTCTTGCCGATCGCCGAGCCGCTCTTCTGTCATCAGTGGCGTGTAAAAATTCTTGCTCATGCCGACCTCTGCGAACAGGTGTGCCGGTGAGACTCCAAATCGGTGGGCCATTCGGGCCCACCAACTGATGAGGGTCTCATCGTGTTTCAACTCGACTCGTATTGGCCACCGATCGAGGTCGTATCCACCGGGAATTGCTCGAAGTTCGGTAGCTGGAGACTGGCCAGTACTAAGCGTTGCGGAGGCTGGTCTCAGCTGCATTGTCACCCGTCACGGCTGCGATAGTTGCGGCGTTGATGCTCTCTTCGCCGGAGGCGATGGCATGGAGACTTGCTCGATCCAGGATGTTCGTAAGTGACCCGATCGACCCACTCGTCTTGTCGAAGAGCTCGTTGGCGAGGTCGGTCAGCATCCGAGGCTTCTTGTGGAGCAGCATTAAGTGACGCTCGAAGGCGCCGAGTACGTCGCACCACGCACGCATCCCGGAGGTTGAGGTGCTCCGAAACGGTGATACCGATATCCGAGTGGCTCTCCGTGAAGTTTGCGCGAAGGCAGCATCTTCACCGAGTAGACCCTCGTCAAAGAACTTCTTGGCTTTCAGGTTCACGCCAACAAAAATGAAAGTTGCTGGCATTTCGTTGGCGAGGCCCTTGAAGTGATTACTGACTTCCTGGCCCCGCCTGTGCTTGTAATCGATGAAGTGGACGTCATCGAACACGATGAGCTTTGTCTGGCACGACCGGACACAATCCACGGCCAACGCCGCTAGACGGGAAGTTGATGCTCGATTGGCCCCTGGGTGGCCATAGAAGCTGAGAAGCTTCTGATTCAGCCCTTTCAGCGTGGTGCCTGCGTCTACCGGGATGAACGCTACAGGGATCCTTTGGTGTCCTTCCGGTGTCGTGATCCCATGGCGACGTAACGAACGTTGATGGAAGGCGCGGGCGTACCGGGTTGCGATGGTGGTTTTTCCAAGCGCGGGTTTCGCATCGATGACTGCTGATCCACGGAGGCGGTCGCCGTCTCGATAGTTGGAAGCCATCACCTGGTCTAGGACGCGAAATGCGTCCTTCAATTGCGCGGTGTGTACTGCAGGTGGGTTGGCGTTCCAGACGGCACGAGCTTCGTTATAGTCCTCTAATTCGTCGTCACCCAGGGTCTGGAGATCGGCGTGGGAAAGTATCGGTAGCGGTTCACGTGGTCCGAGTTCAGCAAAGGTGTTCCACCCCTCCTTGTATGCCATGTCGAAGTCACGAACCGCGTTGTTGGCCAGCCACTGGGCGAACCTGTTGGTCATACGTCGAACACCTCGATCGTGCCTTCTGGGTCATCTGCGTAGGCTCGATCGAAGACATCGAGATCATCGTCCATGGGCGGGTGGGCGCGACGTTGGTCAAGGTGCGCAATCAGATCGATTACCTCAGGTTCCGACTCCGGGGGTCGGGTGGGCTCAGTGGCATCGAGCCTGGGAGCCAAGGTCGAGGCGGATCGACGAGCGAGATTTTTTTCACGCTTATCGGTGACGGCACCTTTGCTGTATCGCTGCATGAGATCTTGGAGGGCAACGTCGGGGTTGATGTGCCTGTCGGTCTTGAGGGTTAGCCGTCGGGTGTAGTCCGCAGCTTCGGCGCTGAACGGAGCGTCGAGCCCTGCTGCTTGATCCCATTCCAAATCGTGCCAGAGGTGCGTGTCGGGATCTTGAAAGTAGGCTGTGCGCACGTCATCGTGGTCGACCATGATGGGCCATTTTCCTCCGTGGGCGCCCCCGTGTTGCGACTTGGAGCCTCGGTAGAGGTTGAGGGCCGGGCCGTCGTAGCGCCGACCATTGATCTCAACGCCATAATGCTGAATGGTCCTCCAAACAACGTCCAGGAACTCCATGCGCAAACTCTGGCTAGCCGGCAGCCGCAGCACCCCAGAGGCGGCGACGCCACGAGAGAACATTTCCGCAGGTGAAAGCACAACATCAGGAATCCGCGGGTCACAGAGTCCCTTGTGAGCGGTGTGGTGGTAAATGCCGACCCACTCGCGGATGATCGTCTCAAGCTCTGGGACCGTGTAAAAGGCTTCGTTCTCTACGTCCTTGCCTCGAGAGTGCACGTCGGGGCCCTTGTATGCCGGCAGACGCTCCAACAATTGTTGACGCAAGGTGCGAAAGAATCTTTCGACAGTTGGTTTATCCGTTGGCTTATGCGGGGTTGCTGGCTGGATATTGATCCCCAGACGGTGACACACGGCTTTGGTTCGAGCCGCGAGATAGACCTTGCCGTGATCGACCACAATCGTATCTGGCAACGCCCCGGTGGATTGGGTGATCAACGTGTCTGGGACCCCGGCGTAAGGTGCTGGAACACGGTCCTCAGCGGGCATTCCCCATTGTTGGGGTGTGACTACCTGGTACAGCACGGAGGAGACGTCTTGGGCCGTAGTTGACACCGCCCGAAGCGCCAGCCCCAAAATACATCGCGAGTACAGGTCCATTGCGATCGTGAGCTCGGTGTTCAACCAGCGGCCGGTAGCAGGTTCCATGGCGAACACATCGAGACGAGTGGTGTCCAGAACGACGTACTGGCCAGGCCGATCTGCACTGAGACGTCCTAGAACGCCTTTCGGACGATCAGCCACAGATCGCCGCTGTTTCGCGGAACCGAAGGTGTAGCGTCCCTTATCGAGTTCCTGCAAACGACGATAGGCCACCGCTTGAGAAGGGACGTGAGCGTCCGGATATCGCTCTAGGTAAAGTGCGTTGGTTTTATGTAGGACCAATCGTCTCGTGGGGTTGGAACGTGTAGCGAAGAACTTCAAGACCTCCATACAGGCCTGATCCCACTCTTCAGCAACTGACCGCCGATGGGGTTTGCCGCGGCGCGCATCGATCAGGCCCGCGAGGCCACGTTCGGCGTATCGAATTGCGCGGCGACGAACAGTACGGGAGGAGGCGCCCAGCATTGTGCCCGCCTGTCGATATTTCTGTTCGAGCGGGAGTCCGGTTTCGGTCAGAACAAGTTCATCGTAGATACGAGCTTCTGCTTCTAACCGTTCTCGTTGGACCTTGCTGAGCCCCGACAGCAGGACAACGTCGAGTTCAGAATGTGGATCTTGATCTCCAATCTCCTCCTGCAGGGGCTCCGCCTGCCCAATTAGAGAAGGAGCGTGGGCGCGCTTGAAGTGCTCTCCCGAACGCAACACCACGGTTGTACCGTCAAGTTCGACGACGGTCCAGGCGGCGCCATCGTGCCACAGTCCTGCTCCAACGAAAATGTCCAAGATCTCCGATGTCACGCTCTAGCTCCTGCCGAAGATTTCAGAACGGTCTCCTCGCCGAGCGGTTGCTCCAGATCGAGGGTCATGTACCCAGCCCACAGGCAGGCCAGTACTGCCACGCGCCATGAATTCACGTCGCAACCCTCGGGCCTTCTCGTGAGGACTTCGCGCAGCGTCACCTCGCTGCAGTCCAAGGTCGCGCGAGCGGCGTCGACCAAGCCTGGAGGAAGACGTTCAGGGCGTCTTCCGACCGCGAGGGCTTTGATATTGCGGAGTTTTGCTCCGTCACTACCCGTGAACACTTCGTAGTTCCAGCCCTTCGTCCGGCAAAGGCTGCGTGTCCAGGCTAGTTGCGCTTCGACCTCTGGCCTTTCCAAATGAGCTGAGGGTTTCACGTCAACCAAAGTGACCGTCTTGTCTCGATGGACTAGCAGGATGTCGGGCACGTGTTTGCGTGGCGCAGCGCCCTCACGCCCCATGATTTGGAACGGTTGGGTAGCTATCCGTCCCACGTTCAGGTCGAAGTCGGCCAGCCACAATCGGTCTAGCTCGAGCAAGCTCTCGTAGACCATCACCCGCCGATTGGTAGAAGCCCAGAATAAGCCGGGGTAGTTCCGTTGACCTTTGAATGTCGGGGGTACCCGGACCGGAAGGCCTTCCACTATCAGGTCAGCACGTGCTTGTTCCCAAGTCGTGCTGACTTCATCGCCGATCTCGTTGCAGTATTTGACCGTCGCTTGGGGTTTGCTCACGTTCTCACTTTGCCTGCCGGACAGGCAGATGAGAAATCTGACACGCTGTGGCCAAGTAGGTGATAATTGGCCAACTTATACGAGAACCTACAGGCGGATCGGATGTCGAGCGGTCTTGCGTCAAGGAATACTTCCGCCCACTCTAAAGTTGAGTATGATGGACTCAAGTTTATTCGACGCCATCGTGTACCCGGCGTCACTACGCACTGGGAGGGGCAGACATGGACGTCAAACTCACGACCAAATCGCAGGAGGCGGTCTCGGCCGCCGCAATGAACGCCAACACCGCGAGCAACCCGCAGGTGGAGCCGGCGCATATCCTCAAGGCGCTCATGGATCAGCGCGAATCCATGGCCGTCGCGCTGCTCAAGGCCGCCGGCGCAGATGCGGATGCCGTGAGCACCCGCGCCTCGGCCATCATCAAATCCCTGCCAGCCACCAGTGGTGACTCTGTCGCCGCGCCACAGTTCTCGCCCGCCGGGCTCAACGTCATCAAGACCGCCCAAGCCCAAGCCGAGGACTTCGGGGACGACTTCGTCTCCACCGAGCACCTGCTGATCGGCGCAGCCTCCGACGGCGGCCCCACCGGCAAGGCGCTCGCCGAGGCAGGTGTCACGATCCAGGCGCTCAAGGCCGAGCTTCCTGGGCTGCGCGGGGACCGCAAGGTCACCTCACCGGACCCGGAGAACAGCTTCCAGGCGCTTGAGAAGTACGGCACCGACATGACCGAGATCGCGCGCTCCGGAAAGCTCGATCCGGTGATCGGACGCGATTCCGAGATCCGCCGCGTGGTCCAGGTGCTCTCCCGCCGCACCAAGAACAACCCGGTCCTGATCGGTGAGCCCGGGGTCGGGAAGACCGCCGTCGTCGAAGGCCTGGCCCAGCGCATGGTGGCCGGTGACGTCCCCGAATCGCTGCGCGAGAAGACGCTGATCTCACTGGACCTCGGCGCGATGATCGCCGGGGCGAAGTACCGCGGCGAGTTCGAGGAGCGTCTGAAGGCCGTGCTCGAGGAGATCAAGGCCGCCGAGGGTCGGATCGTCACGTTCATCGATGAGATCCACACTGTGGTCGGCGCCGGGGCCTCGCAGGGCTCCATGGACGCATCCAACATGCTCAAGCCGATGCTGGCCCGCGGGGAGCTGCGGCTGATCGGCGCCACCACGCTGAACGAATACCGCGAGAACATCGAGGCCGACGCCGCGCTGGAGCGCCGCTTCCAGCAGGTCTACGTGGGCGAGCCCTCCGTGGCCGACGCGATCGCGATCCTGCGCGGGATCAAGGAACGCTACGAGGCCCACCACAAGGTGGGCATCGCGGACAACGCCCTGGTCGCCGCCGCCACGCTCTCGGATCGCTATATCAGCGGCCGGCAGCTGCCGGACAAGGCCATCGACCTGATCGACGAGGCCGCGTCGAGGCTGCGCATGGAGATCGACTCCGCGCCGGTGGAGATCGACGAACTGCGCCGCGTGGTGGACCGGCTCACCATGGAGGAGCTGGCCCTGAAGAATGAGACCGACCCGGGCTCCGCCGAGCGGCTGAACTCGCTGCGCGCCGACCTGGCCGACAAGCGCGAGGAGCTGGCCGAGCTCACCGCTCGCTGGGAGGCCGAGAAGGGTGAGCTCAACCGTGCCGGTGAGCTGCGCGTGAAACTCGACGAGCTCAAGTCCACAGCGGAACGGGCCCAGCGCGACGGCGACCTCGCCGAGGCCTCCCGCCTGCTCTATGGCGAGATCCCGCAGGTGGAGAAGGACCTGGCGGCCGCGGAAGAGGAAGACGCCTCCACCCCGGCCGAGGGCAAGAAGATGGTCGCCGATGAGGTGGACGCCGACGGCATCGCCGAGGTCATCGCCGCCTGGACCGGGATCCCTGCTGGTCGGCTGATGCAGGGCGAGACTGAGAAGCTGCTCCACATGGAGGAGCTCATCGGCTCGCGGCTGATCGGGCAGAAGAAGGCCGTGGGCGCGGTCTCCGACGCTGTGCGTCGCGCGCGCACCGGGGTGGCTGACCCGGACCGGCCCACTGGGTCGTTCATGTTCCTGGGTCCCACCGGCGTGGGCAAGACCGAGCTGGCCAAGGCGCTCGCGGAGTTCCTCTTCGATGACGAGCGTTCGATGGTTCGGATCGACATGTCCGAGTACTCCGAGAAGCATTCGGTGTCCCGGCTGGTCGGAGCGCCCCCAGGCTATGTGGGCTATGACGAGGGCGGGCAGCTCACGGAAGCGGTCCGGCGTCGTCCCTATTCGGTGATCCTGCTCGACGAGGTGGAGAAGGCCCACCCCGAGGTCTTCGACATCTTGCTGCAGGTGCTCGACGACGGCCGGCTCACCGATGGTCAGGGCCGCACCGTGGACTTCCGGAATGTGGTGCTGATCCTGACCTCGAACATGGGGTCGCAGTTCCTGGTGGATCAGACCCTGGAGACTTCGGTGAAGCACCAGCGGGTCATGGATGTGGTCCGCGCCTCCTTCAAGCCGGAGTTCCTGAACCGGCTTGATGACGTCGTGATGTTCGATCCGCTCTCCATGGAGCAGCTCAGCGGGATTGTGGAGCTGCAGATCGGGCTGCTGCAGGAGCGGATGACCGCACGCCGGCTCACCCTGGAGGTCACCGAGGCGGCCCGGGATTGGCTGGCGTTCACCGGCTATGACCCGGCCTATGGTGCCCGCCCGCTGCGCCGACTGGTGCAGCGCGAGATCGGCGATCAGCTCGCTCGCGCGCTGCTCTCCGGTGAGGTGGAGGACGGGGACACGGTGCTGGTGGACCGCGAGGAGCTCACCCTGGAGGGTGAATCCATGCACGGGCTCACGGTGTCCAAGAAGCCCGCGAACGGTCCACTTCTCCTCGACAGCTGAACCCTCGGGGTCAGCGAACCGCCCGGGAAGGGTCAGGAGAGCGTGAGGCCTTCGCGGGCCAGCAGTGCGCGTTTGGTCTCCGTGCCGCCGAAGCCGTAGCCGCCGATCCCGCCGTCGGAACGGATCACCCGGTGGCACGGCACCGCGAAGGCGACCAGGTTGTTCGCGCAGGCGCTCGCCGCGGCCCGGTGTGCCAGCGGGCGGCCCGCCATCTGCGCGAGCTCCGCGTAAGACACCGTCTCCCCGGCGGGCACCTCGCGCATCGCGGCCCACACGTCCTGCCGATACTCCGAGCCCGGCTGGATCACGGGGATCTCATCCAGCGCGGTGTGATCCCCCGCCGCATAGGCCGCCAAGGCCTCTGCCACCCTGCCGGTGCCGGCGGGAAGCGGCTTCATCTCCCGGGCGGCGGTGGTCGGTGCCAGCAGCTCCAGGCGATCCATGAGTCCCTCCAGCACACGTCCGATCGCGGCCACCTCGGGTTCCTCGCCGATCGCCTGAGCCAGCGAGGCCGCACGGATGGTCTCGTCCTCGGGGGAGTAGATCACCACAATGGCGCCCAGCCCGTCGAGGGAGGCCGAGGACCAGCGAAGCTCGGGCAGATCGGACTCCGGCGGGAGGGACACATCAGTCATATGCCGAATTCTCCATCGCCCACCGAACCAGGTCCACCTCCGCCCTGGACCGCGGCTTGATGGTGCCGCTTCCAGTCTGGAGAGCCCGGGGCGAGCGGCCCGCGACGCGCAGGCACGCCTTGGGCAGCACCGCGGGCATTACCGCGGAACAGAGTCGGCCTCCGCGGCGTTGAACCAGGTGACTGACCTGACCAGGCGAGGTCGCATGTGATCGTGCTGACCAACAGCGGCAATCTGACGACGGCGCAGCGCCAGTCATGTTAACCTAGTGAGCACGAACTACTTTTAAACAGCTAATCCCGCGATGAGCCCTGCCCGGCATCGTAGAGGACACGAGAAGACAGAGGGGGTCTCGCTTATGGGGCGTGGCCGTCAGAAGGCGAAAGCTACGAAGCAGGCTCGGGAGATCAAGTACTACACTCCGGACACCGACCTGACTGCGCTCGAGAGAGAGCTCGCCAAGACCCGCGGTGATGGGGATGTCTCCGGCAGATCGCGACCGGACTCCGAGGAACGAAGCAGCAGTTTCGACCCGTACGAGGATAAGTACGGGCGCTGACGCGTGACTGAGCCCACCTCAGAGGCCTTCACCAGACCCGTCGAGAACGCCCACAAGGCGGCTCTGCGGTCCATCGCGCGAGTGGTGGAGGACACCGCCGAACCCCAGCCGGCCGATCAGGCCCGCGAGGGCATCGCCGCGCTGCTCAAGAACGGCGGGGTGCTGGCCGTCACCGGAGCCGGTGTCTCCACCGACTCAGGCATCCCGGACTACCGCGGACCCCAGGGCTCCCTGCATCGGCACCGTCCGATGACCTACCAAGAGTTCCAGCATGACCTCGCCGCGCGCCGTCGTTATTGGGCCCGCGGCTTTGTCGGATGGCGCCAGATGCATCGCGCCGAGCCGAACCAGGCCCACCGGCTGCTCGCCAAATGGCAGACCGAGGGCCTGCTCACCGGACTCGTCACCCAGAACGTGGATGGGCTTCACCGCGCCGCCGGCTCGGACCCGGTGATCCATCTGCACGGGGACATGGACTCGGTCATCTGCCTGAACTGCGGCAACCGCGAGACTCGGTCCTCCATGGACACCAGGCTCCAGGAGGCGAACCCCGGCTACGCAGAGGCCGCGTTCGCCGCCGCTGAGAACGTCAATCCTGATGGCGACGTCACGCTGGATCAGTCCTGGGTGGAGAAGTTCCACATGATCACCTGCCTGGTCTGCGGATCAGACCGGCTCAAGCCTGACGTCGTCTACTTCGGGGAATCGGTGCCTGCTGAGCGCAAGGCCGCCGTGGATGAGCTCGTCGCTGCATCCTCGGCGCTTCTGGTGGTGGGCAGCTCCATGGCGGTGATGAGCGGATTCAAGATTGCCCTGACCATGCACCAGTCGCACCGCGCCATCGGGGTGATCAACGGCGGACCCTCCCGAGCGGACGCGAAGGCAGACTGGCGCTGGCGCACCCGCATCACTCCTGCCCTGGAGGAACTCGACGAGCTTCTGCACTGACCTGGGAGGATTCCGCGAGGTAGTTACTGTACCGTACGTATAGTATAGTAACTCCGGTGATGACCCTTCCTTCTTTGCATGCCTCGCTCGGCCAGACGCTCACCGCGTGGCAGCGATGGACCATGCTCGCCATCGTCTCTTCGGCCCTGCTGCTGATCGCCCTCGACAACACGATCCTGTACACGGCGCTGCCCACGCTCACCACCGAGCTGGGCGCGTCCTCCTCAGCTCAGCTCTGGATCATCAACGCGTATCCGTTGGTCATCGCAGGGCTGCTGCCGGGCTCCGGCGCGCTGGGGGACCGGTTCGGACATAAGCGCATCTTCCAGGTCGGACTCGGCATCTTCGGTGTGGCCTCGACCCTGGCCGCCTTCTCCGGCACCTCCGAGATGCTCATCGCCTCCCGCGCCCTGCTGGCGGTGGGCGCCGCCGCCATGATGCCGGCGACCCTGGCGCTGATCCGGCTGACCTTCGCCGTGGAGCGCGAGCGCAACCTCGCCATCGCCATCTGGGCCGCGGTCGCCACCGTCGGCATGGCCCTGGGCCCCATCGTCTCCGGGGTGCTGCTGGAGTTCTTCTGGTGGGGCTCGGTGTTCCTGGTCAACGTCCCGATCGTGATCGCCGCACTGGTGCTGATGCTCGTGGTCGGCCCGGCGAACATCTCCAACCCACGCCGGCGCTGGGACTGGCTGTCCTCCGCGCAGGTGATGGTCGGCCTCACCGCCGCGGTGCTGGCGATCAAGACCATCGCCGCAACCCCGGTGAACTGGCCGCTCTTTGTGGTCTCCACCGTCGTCGCCGTCGTGATGCTCACCGTCTTCGGACGCCGGCAGGTGCGGCTGAATCGCACCTCGGAGCCGCTGGTCGACTTCAGCATCTTCCGCAACCGCGGGTTCAGCGGCGGCGTCATCGCCGCGGGCGCCAGCATCTTCGCCATCGTCGGGGTTCAACTGGGCACCACCCAGCGCTTCCAGCTGGTGGAGGGCTTCAGCCCGCTCGACGCCGGCCTGATCGTCTCGGCACTGGCCGTGGGCTCCATGCCCTTCGCGCTCTTCGGCGGGGCGATCCTGCACCGCTCCGGCCTGCTCACCCTGATCGGCGGCGGCATGGCGCTGGCCGCCGTGGGCGCGGGCGGAGCCATCTTCGCCACCCTCGCAGACTCGCTGCTCTGGCTGGTGATCAGCTTCGTCGTGCTCGGCGCCGGGCTGGGTGCGTCCATGTCGGTGGCCTCCACCGCGATCATGGGCAACGTTCCGCCCCGCCGCGCCGGAATGGCGGCCTCCATCGAGGAGGTCTCCTACGAGTTCGGCGGACTGGTCGGGGTGGCCCTGCTGGGCAGCCTGATCACCTTCGTCTACACCCGGGTGCTGGTCCTGCCCGCGGGGGCCGAGGAGTTCGCCGGGCAGGCCCCGGCTGCGGTGCTCGAATCCGGGAGCGCCCCCGCCATGGGGGCGGCCGCCGAGGCCTTCGACACCGCCTACCTCGCAGTGCTGATCGGCGTCGCCCTGATCATGCTGCTCGCGACCATCGCCTCGTCCTGGATGCTGCGCCGGTACACTCCGGGCAGCGAATCCCAGGCCTACCCCGGAAACCACTGAGCGGAGATCCAGCACTGTGCGCCCCTCCAAACGCCACGAGATCCTCGACGCCGCCACCCGCGTGGTCCAGCGCGAGGGTGTCACCACCCTGACCTACGAATCCGTGGCCGCCGAGGCGGGCATGACCAAGGGCGGACTGCTCTACCACTTCCCGTCCCGGGAGGAGCTGCTGCTGGGACTGCACCGGCATGTGGCTGAGCAGTGGGAACGTTCCCTCGAGGCGCAGGCGGGCGGGACCGCACAGGAGCTCTCCTGGGATGAACGCTTCCAGGCTTTCGTCCGGCTCTCGCAGAACCCCGAGCGAGCCGAGCTGCTGCTCATGCTCGAGGCGTCCGAGGATCCGGTGGCGAACGCAGCGTGGGATGAGGTCTTCGCCCGCTGGGCCCCGCAGCCCCCGGAGGTCGTGTCAGCCCCCGACGACGACGCGGAAGCCGCCGCGCTCCGGTGCTTCATCGCGCGGCTCGCCGCCGATGGGCTGTGGTTCTACGAGGCACTCTCCACTGAGGGCCTGGGCCCTAAGATGCGTGAGCGTGTCACAGAGGAGATCATCGCCTTGGCACAGCGTGCCAGCGATTCCACGACGCAGCGCGCCAGTGAATCGGCGGCGCGGCCCGCCAGTGATTCCGTGGCGAAGCCCGCCGACGCCGCAGAGTAGTCTCGTCCAGTGGCAATTCTCTCTCTGATGCTCTTCGTGGTGGCCGGCGCTGGCACGCCGGGGCCCAACAACACCATCGTGATGGCCTCGGGCGCTGCCTACGGGTTCAAGCGCACCCTGCCGGCGATCCTCGGAGTGAACGTCGGGTTCCCCTCCATGGTGCTGCTGGTCGGGATCGGGTTGGGCCAGGCGCTTGAGCAGTGGCCGGTCATCTTGGACGTCCTGCGACCGATCGGCATCCTCTACCTGCTCTGGCTCGCCTTCAAGATCGCCACCGGGCCGACTGACCTGCGGCTCAAGCAGGAGGCCAAACCCCCCGGGTTCGTGCAGATGGCACTGTTCCAGTTCGTGAACCCTAAAGCATGGACGCTCTCGGTGGCGGCGCTGAGCACCTTCACCGGATTCTGGGACTCGTTCCTGGCCGAGGTTGCGGTGATCGCACTGGTCGCCCTGTGCTTTGGAGCTCCCTTCACCGTGGCCTGGACGCTGCTCGGCGTCGGCGCGGGGAAGGTGATCTCCCAGCCGAAGCACATGCTGATCTTCAATGTGGTGATGGCCGCACTGTTGGTCGTCTCCGTGGTGCCCGCGATGATCGACACCTGGGAGTCACTGCCGCTGTAGTCTTTCCAGCGCCTGGCGCACCCGACGCAGGCAAGACCAGCAATCAGGTGTCTGGAAGCAGGTGGTCCGCCACCAATCGCAGCTGGTGATCGCCTACCTCCGCAGCCCAGCGCCGATCATGGGTCGCTACCAGCACGGCTCCCCCTGCAGAGGTGAAGCTGCGCAGCAGATGGCTCAGCCGGGCCATCCCGGCAGCGTCCCGGCCCAGAGTGGGCTCATCGAGCAGCAGCACTGCTGGGTTCATCAGCAGCGCGGAGGCGATCACGCAGTCCTTGCGCTGCGCCGGCTGGAGGTCATAGGGGTGGTCTTCGGCGTGGGCGGTGAGGCCGGCCATTTCCATCACGCGCTGGACATCCAGCTCCCGCTGCTTCTTCGCCTGGAGCCGGTCCGCGCGCTTGAGTCGACGCCCGCCGGGGCCCAGCGGGGCGGCGCGCATCAACTCGGCGTGCACCGTGGAAGCCGAAAGCTGATCCCCGGGATCCTGGCCTACCCAGGCGATATGGTTCGCCCGGCGATGAGCCGGTTCCGCCGCGAGCTCCACCCCACCGGGACCGAGGATGCTGGCTCCGGCCCCTGAGGGGACTAGGCCCGCGAGGGAGCCGAGGAGGGTGGACTTTCCTGAACCGTTCGCGCCCAACAACGCGGTGACCTCGCCAGCGCGCAGATCCAGTTCCACGCCATCGAGCACCTGAACGGAGGCGCGATGGACAGAAAGGTCGCGCACCCGAAGCAGCACCTCGTGGCCTGGGCCCCGAGCAGAGTTCGGCAAGTGCACGGGCGTGTTCAGCGGGGTGTGAACCTCGTGGCGCGCGTCCCAGATCCCGTGTGCGGCCAGCTGAACCGGTGTGACCGAACTCGGCATCAGGCCACCCGCACTGAGCCGTTTCTCGTCCAGGAACAACACGCGGTCGCATTCAACGCTCAGCTCGTCATGCTGATGCCCGGTGAGCAGCACGGCACCACCGGTGGCGCGGAACTGGCGCAATGACCGGGCCAGCCGCCGTCGTGCGCTGTGGTCCAGTGATTGGGAGGCCTGGTCCAGCACCAGGACCCTGGGGTGCAGAGTCAGCAGGCTGGCGAGGGCGGTGAGCTGGCGCTCTCCGCCGGAGAGTGTGGACAGCTCGCGTTCGGCCAGTGCGGTGATGCCCAGCGTCTCGAGGCTGACCGCGGCGCGGGCGAGGCAGTCTTGCAGCGGCAGACCGATCAGGCGTCCAGGCAGCGCCGCCTCCTCGCGCACGGTGCGGCTGAGTCCGGTGACCTGGGCCTCGGGATCGTCGCCGAGCATGCCGATGCCGTCGTCGGTCGCCTCGCGGGAGCCGGTGCTCTCGCCGTGCTCGCCGAGCAGCCGGGCGACGGCGCGGGCGAGTGTGGAGGTCCCGGCGCCCTGGGGCCCGAGCACGGCCACGGCCTCGCCAGGATGCAGCATCAGGTCGACGCCGGTCAGGGCAGGGTCATCGGATCCGCGGTAGGTGAAGCCAAACTCGCGCAGGGTCAGCACCGGTGGGGAAGGCGGCGCAGAGGATGAGGGGAGTGGCGCGTGTTCAGGCATCGAGCTCTCCGAGCAGGTCGGTGGCGGAGGGAAGCGGCAGCAGCCCGGCCAGCGAGGTGCCGACCAGCAGCACCGAGCCGGCGGCGGCGCCCCACCGCAGTCCGCGCTGTGCCGCACCCTGGGGGTAGAACTGAGCGGGGGAGGGCCTCGGTGTCATGCCGAAGCCGCGCTGGGCCAGGGCGTCGTGGCGCTGATCCAGCTGGGTGATGGCGGTGACCAGCAGTCCGGTGAGCACGCCGGTGAGCAGACGCAGCCGGACGGACAACTTCTCGGTGTTCCAGCCCCTAGCGGCGCGGGCTGCCAGCGCCGCACGCACCCGGTGCTGGGCCAGGGGGATCAGGCTCAGCGCCGCTGCACAGACATACGCCAGAGCGAGCGGGACGCGCAGGGTCAGCAGGCCGTCGAAGGCGCGCGAAGGATTCGAGCCGATGGCGAAGAGCGCGCAGACCGCGATCATGGCCGCCACACGCAGCCAGAGCTGGACCGCGAGCGCGAGCCCTTCCACCGTGACGGCGGCGGGACCGAACTCCGCCAGCACCTGGACATCAGTGCCTGGATAGAACAGCCCCTGAATGATGCCGACCATGACCAGCATGGGTCCGGCGAGCACCAGCAGGGTCAGCAGCCAGCTGCGAAAACGCACTCGTGGCGACACCGCCGCCCCGGCCACCGCGCAGACGAGCACGGCGGCCGGGAGCAACGGGGAGGGGATCCCGTAGACGAGCAGAAGTGCGCAGCCGAGCAGGACCAGCTCAGTGGCTGGGTGCAGCCGCACGCGCAGGCTCCGCGGAGGAGGTGTTCCGGCGCCGCACCATCGAGTGCTCAGTGAACGGGAACCGGCTGCGCAGCCGCTTGGGCAGCGCCGCGATCACCAGGAAGGCCAACGCGAAGATGATGGCCTTGTCGGCCACATCGGAGCCCAGACCCTGGATGGTCGCGGCTTCCAACATCGAGGAGCCAGCGCCCTGCAGCGCGGCGACCAGGCTGCCGGTGCCCACGCCGAGTCCGCCGCCGTAGATGAAGGCGGCCACCGGGGTGGCGATCAGCCCGGTGGGAATTCCTGCCACGGCGCCGGCGATCACGGCCCACCAGATGCGGCGGAAGCCACCGAGCCGGGCGGCCCAGCCTGCCGCGGCACCGATGAAGGCGGAGCCGGCGGTGAAGGCGATGACCGTGGGGTTGATCGTCACGCCCCAGAGCACATTGGTGAGGATGCCGGTCAGCGCGCCTGCGGCCGGGCCGGCGATGACACCGATGATCACGGTGCCCAGCGAATCGAGGTACAGCGGGATGGGGGTCATGGTGCCGACGATCTGCCCCGTGGCGATGTTCAGCGCGATCATGACCGGCATCAGGGCGAGCACGCTGCGCGGAATCCGCGGAGGCGTGCCGGCGGCGATGAGTGCGGCGCCCAGCAGGTAGCCGACCATCACGCCGAGGGTGGTGTGCCCGAGGTCGGCGCCGAGGGTGGCGGGCTGGCTGGTCAACACCCAGAGATAGGTGCCGGCGATGACGGCGGCCCCCGCGGTGAGCGCGAGGGTGGACCAGAGTGGGGGAGCGGGCCGAGGGTGGGTTCCGGCGCGGTGCTGCTTGGAGGCTTTGGTGGTGCGATGCTTCGGGGTTTTTCCGGGATCCGCCGCGGTGACGGACCCCTGCCCAGAGTGCGTGTCGGTGGGAGTCATATCAGACAGGTCCTTTTCTCAGAGTGTTGGTCAGGTGATCAAGGAACGCTTCAGCGTCCAGGCTGCGGATGATCTCCGCATTGGGCACTCGGCCCCAGCGACCCAGCCAATCGGCCACAGTCTCGCCGCGTGTCAGGGTGCCGGTGAGTTCGACGTCGACCGCCGCCCTCTCGGTCTTCTGCGCCCAGGGAATTATCCCGTGTGTTTGGTGTGCAGACGAATCCGCGTCAGCCCCCTCCGCCGGCGAGGAGCTTTCAGGTTGGCCCCGGGCCCAGAGGATCGCTGCCGCGGTCACATAGGGATCATGAACATGGGCCAGGTAGCCGTGGCCGTCGGACTCGTGGAACTCGAAGTAGAACCGCAGCGCCTCGGCGAGCTGGGTCAGCCAGGCCGACCACTGCGGGTTGGCGGGTCCGGCGAGCATCTGCTCCAGGCGTGCCCGCGTCAGCGCCACGGCCTCCGTGGCTTCGATGGGCCCGATCACCGGCAGGTGTGTGGCCTCGCCGAAGGCATCGAGCACAGCCTTGGCGGCCTCCGGGTCATAACTGATGTTCCACTCGGTGGTGGGCCGGGTGTTGCCGCGGTAGTTGAAGGCCCCGCCCATGATGAACAGTCGTTTCAGCAGCTGTGGCAGCCGCGGCTCCAAGTCCAGCGCCAGCGCGAGGTTCGTGGAGGGGCCGGTGACCACGCCGATCAGCTCACCAGGGTGGGCGTGGGCCGCGCGCACCCAGGCCTCCGCCGCGGACAGCGCATCGGCGGTGTTCCCGCCGGCGGGCAGTTGGGCATAGCCGGCTCCGGTGTCTCCGTGGGTCTCCTCGGCGTACTCGGAGACCCCTGCCAGTGGATGCTGGGCCCCTGGGTGGACCGGGATCCCGTCGCGGCCGGCGAGCTGCAGCCAGCCCAAGGTATTGGTGACCACCTGGTCCGTCGAGACATTGCCGCCACTGGCCGCGAGACCAAGGATCTCGACGTCGTCCTGGCAGAACAGCCAGCCCAGCGCCAGGGCATCATCGATGCCGGGGTCACAGTCAAGGAAGAGGGGGATCACCCGTCCTATTGTGCCGGTTTCTGCTGAACAGCCCTTGACGAGGGCAGTTGATGTGTTCCTAAGGTGGGATCAGAGGTGAGTGACGTGACAGATTCAGTCCGGACAGAGGACGACGCCGGGCGGCAGGAGTGGCCGCGGTGGTCCAGGTGGATGTTGGGCGACATCAAGAAGCTGACTGTGACCTTCTGCATCTGTATCAGTGCAGTACTCCTCTACAACGGGGTGACGACCACCTGGCGCTTCTTCACGGAGACGAGCGACGGCTGGGCCCACAACGTCCAGGTGCTCGGACCGTTTCTGATCGCGGGAGGCCTCTTCTACCTCTGGGCAGGGCTGCGCCTGCGCCGGCTCAGGGCTCGGGCTGATCAGCCCACGTCGCCTGCAGCGCACTGAGCAGCTCGCTGCGCGAGATTCCAGTGGACCTCGCCTGCGCCACCGCCTCGCGCAGGTGAGCAAGCAGTTCGCCCGGAAGCACCGAAGGATGCTCCGCCACGCGCGTGCCCGCCGCGCCTCGCGTCACGATGAGGCCCTCCGATTCCAGCAGGCGATACGCCTTCGCGGCGGTCCCGATCGCGACACCTAAGTCCCGCGCGGTCTGCCGCACTGTGGGCAGCCGGTCTCCCGCGCCCACGCGCCCGGCGAGGATCAGGCCACGGTAGTGGGTCGCAATGTCCTCGGCGGTGTACTCAGCCATGGGCGTTGAGCCCGGGGTGTGACCGCGTCGCCGGGCTGGCTTGTGCGTCGGGAAGCGCGCTGGGGCGACGCAGGGCGATGCGCGCCACCATCAGGAGCAGCACATAGCCGAGGAGCTGGAGCGCGAGTGCGGACCAGAACAGCCAGGGTGAGATTGCGGAGACGCTGGTCTCCCACTGGTAGCCGTCTCTGACCAGAGTGACGTCACCTGCTGTGGACACCACTCGAGTGGCCCGAGCCAGCGTGACCAGCACTGCTCCGGCGCCGAAGAGGACGAACAGGGTGGCAAGGGCAGATCGCGAGGCCTCTTCGGCCGCCACAGTCTCCGGCCTGAGGAACGGGCGGACGGCGTTCACGTGAAGCACCACAAGCGTCAGCAGCACCAGGGCCAGTGCGACGCCGGCCACCGGCAGTCCATACGCCCAGCCGAAGAAGCTGATGAGCATTCCGCCCCCGACGCCGTCCGCATCCTCGCCGACATCCAGCACAAGAATGCGATAGATGCCGTCCTCATCCGGGCTGGAGACTGACCCGGCGAAGGCGACCAGGGCGAGCAACAGGATTGTGGGGACGATCAGCAGCCAGAGTTGGCCCGCATTCAGGAACGAGCGCCACGTTCGGGGATGGGCTGGCGCGACGGGTGCGGCGGAGGTTCGTCGGAACAGCAGCATCAGCAGCGTGAGGAAGATCAGGGCAGCACAGGCCCCGAGCAGGAGGTCTGCATAGGCCCACCAGTGGTACTCCGCCAGGAGCATCCCGTCAGCCAAGTAGCTTCTCAGCTCGTAGGAGACCGAGTAAATGAGTGCGCCCACTGTCAACACCCCCAGCCCGACGCGCACGATGGGGTCCGGACGAGCCTCACCAGGCAGGCGGGGCACGTGTGGCAGCCGGCGGCGCAGTGTTGGGAGCGAGGAACACGCGACGATGACCGCCGCGAGGATCAAGATCGGGGCATCGTAGAAGATCTGCCAGACAGGCATGGTCTCTCCAGGTGAAGAGGTGGTTCCACCGAGGCGGACTTTCTTGTATCACTGACAACGTACAAGATTTTGTGTCAGCTGAACAGTACAAGAGGTCCCACAGGCGGAACCGTTCACCTCATAAGAGCGATCAGGAGGCGTAGCTCCCGGTCAGCAGCACGCCGCCGCCGTCGACTCCCTTGGCGCCCTGGACGAAGTCCAGACCCGCATCAGCCACGCGGGCCTCCTCGGCGCTGTAGGCGCTGACCTCACCCATGACCCAGGCGGACTGGCCGGAAGCTTGCAAGTGAGCGACGGCGTCGTCGGCCTTGTCTGCCGAGACCACGGCGATCATCCCCACGCCCAGATTCAGCGTGCGCTCCAGATCTGCCTGCGGGACCGAGCCGAGCCGCGCGATGAGCGAGAACACTGCAGGCCAGGACCAGGTGGAGCGGTCTACGGTGGCCATGAGCCCGGCGGGCAGCACGCGCGCCAGGTTCGCCGCGAGGCCGCCACCGGTGACGTGGCTGAAGCCGCGGACCGGGGCCTCGGGAGAGATCTCGGCCTCGGCCGGATCGCCGTTGAGCGCGGTGACCAGGTCCAGACAGGGCTGGGTGTAGAGCCGGGTGGGCTCGAGCAGCTCCTGGCCCAGTGTGCGGCCGAACTCCTCGACCTCGCGCTCGTAGCCCCAGCCGACGGAGGAGACCACCCGGCGGACCAGCGAGTAGCCGTTGGAGTGGATGCCGGAGGAGGCCATGCCGATGATCACGTCACCAGCGCGCACCCGCTCCGGGCCGAGCACGGCGGAGGCGTCGACCACGCCGGTGGCTGCGCCCGCGACGTCGTACTCATCGGCGGCCAGCAGGCCGGGATGCTCGGCGGTCTCCCCTCCGATCAGCGCGGTGCCCGTCTCAGCGGCAGCCTTGGCGATCCCGGAGACCACCGCGGCGATCCGGGCCGGCTCCACCTTGCCGGTGGCGATGTAGTCGGTCATGAACAGCGGCTTGGCGCCCATGACCACGATGTCATCGACCACCATGCCGACCAGGTCGAAGCCGATGGTGTCGTGGATGTCCATCGCCTGGGCGATGGCCACCTTGGTGCCCACGCCGTCGGTGGAGGTGGCCAGCAGCGGCCGCGGCAGCCGCTTGAGCTCGGAGGCGTCGTAGAGCCCGGCGAAGCCACCGAAGCCGCCGAAGACCTGCTGGGTGTGGGTGGCCTCGATATGGGCCTTCATGAGTTCGACGGCGCGGTCGCCGGCCTCCACGTCGACCCCGGCAGAGGCATAGGTGATCGGAGCGCCGGAGCTGGCCGCGGCGCTGGTGTTCTGTGAAGTCACTTCTTGGCCTCCGCCAGGGGGGTCTCGTCGAGTTCGAATTCAGCGTCGGGGCCCGGATCGCAGCCGCCGCCGGGGTTCTGCGTGGAACCGGCGTCGGTGGCCGAGGGCGTCTCCAGCAGCATCTTGCCGCGCCGGCTCTCCGGAGGCAGCTTGATCGGGTAGACCCCGGAGAAGCAGGCAGTGCACAGCGTGGAGCGTGGCTGCTTGGTGGCCGCGATCATCCCGTCTTCGGAGATGTAGGCCAGCGAGTCTGCGCCTACGGCCTGGGTGATCTCGTCCATGGTGGCGCCGTTGGCGATCAGCTCCGCGCGGGAGGCGAAGTCGATCCCGTAGAAGCAGGGCCATTTCACCGGCGGGGAGGAGATCTTCACGTGGATCTCCGCGGCGCCGGCCTCCTTGAGCATCCGGACGATGGCGCGCTGGGTGTTGCCGCGGACGATCGAGTCATCCACGACCACCACGCGCTTGCCGCGGACCACATGGTCCTGGACGTTGAGCTTGAGCCGGATGCCGAGCTGGCGCAGCGTCTGCGAGGGCTCGATGAAGGTCCGGCCCACGTAGGCGTTCTTGATGAATCCCTGGGCGAAGGGAAGTCCGGAGGCCTCCGCGTAGCCCACGGCGGCGGGGGTTCCGGATTCCGGGACGGGGATGACGATGTCGGCGTCATGGGTGTCTTCGCGGGCCAGCTGGCGGCCCATCTCCACGCGGGACTCGTAGACCGAGCGGCCATTGATGTTGGCGTCTGGGCGGGCCAGGTAGACGTATTCGAAGACGCAGCGCGACGGGGTGGCGGCGGCGAAGCGGTGGGACCGCACGCCGTCGGAATCGATGGCGATCAGCTCGCCGGGTTCGATCTCGCGGATGATCGAGGCGCCCACGGTGGCCAGTGCTGACTGCTCGGAGGCGACCACCCACCCGCTGGCGAGCCGGCCCAGGACCAGCGGACGGACTCCGTGCGGATCCCGTGCGGCGTAGAGCGTGCCCTCATTCATGAACACCAGGCAGAACGCGCCCTCGAGGGTGGGCAGCAGCGCGAGCGCCTGATCCTCCAGAGAATCCCCGGGCTGGTCCTTGAGCAGAGCGGTGACCAGCGCGGTGTCGGTGGTGTTGCCCTGGTTGAGCTCGCCGAAGTCGGCCCGGCCGTGACGTTCGAGGATGCGGTCGCGCAGATCCGCGGAGTTGGTGAGGTTGCCGTTGTGTCCCAGCGCGACGGTCCCGTGCGGGGTGTCGCCCAGGGTGGGCTGGGCGTTGGACCACTGGCTGGCCCCGGTGGTGGAGTAGCGGCAGTGCCCGACGGCGATGTGCCCGGTCAGCGAGTTCAGCGTGGACTCATCGAAGACCTGGGAGACCAGGCCGATGTCCTTGTACACGCGGATACTCTTGCCGTCCGATGCGGCGATCCCGGCCGATTCCTGGCCGCGGTGCTGCAGGGCGTAGAGCCCGTAGTAGGCCAGTTTGGAGACTTCTTCCCCGGGTGCCCAGACCCCGAAGACGCCGCATTCATCCTGCGGCAGCGGGTCCTCGTCGAGGAGGTTGAAATTCAGCCGGCCATCACTCCGAGCCATGCGCAGGTTTCCTCTCTGCAGGTTCGGAACCTTGGGCTTCGAACTTCTGCAGGTCATAAGTGCGGGTGCGCTTCCGCGAGCGCCAGTCGATCAGCAGCCAGATCACCGCGCCCAGGGCCAGCCCGGGCATGGCGAAGGCGACTGTGAGGTATCCCAGCGAGCCAGCTGTGGTGTAGTCCTCGGCAGGTCCGGTCACCAGGACCACGACGACGGCGGCCACCACGGCCACCAGCACCCCGGTGATCAGGAAGGGGCTCAGTCGTGGGGTGGGGCGAACGGTCACCTGCCGACGCGCTGACGCGTCGGGCTGCTCGCGTGAAGACATATCTCCCATGCTACCGGCCCAGCCTGAGTGTCCGGCATCCTGCGGGCTGCGCAGTCGGGAGCCGGTCACGGCAGCGCGACTGAGGTCCAGCTCAGCGGCTGCCCGGGGTCACTTCAGCGGCTGCGGCGAGCCGCATTCAGGGGCAGCAGGGCGGAGAGATCGGCCCTGGTGCCGGAGGCGGAGACCCGCGCCTCGGCCACGGCGTCCGCCCAGTCGGTGGCACCGGTCGCTAGTTCGAGCCAGGTCTGAGGGGCCAGCTCCACCACATTGGGGGGAGTGCCGCGCGAGTGCGTCGGGCCCTCGACGCACTGGGTCACCCCGAAGGGTGGGACGCGGACCTCCACGGAGTTACCCGGCGCCACCTCCGCGAGCTCCTCAAGGAGGTAGCGCACGGCGGTGGCGAGGGTGGTGCGGTCCGAGCCGCCGCCCTGCCAATGCAGGACGGCGGCTCTTCCCTTCTCCGGGGAGATGCGACGTCGGGCCATATCTATCGCCTGATCAGCCGGCGATCTTGACCAGCCGCTTGTTCACGAACTCGGCCATGCCGTAGGGGCCCAGCTCGCGGCCGACGCCGGAGCGCTTCACGCCGCCGAAGGGCAGCTCGGCCGAAGTGCCTGGGGGCTGGTTCACGAAGACCATGCCGGTCTGGATCTGCTCGCCCACACGCTGGGCGCGGTCCTCATCGGAGGAGTAGACCGAGGCAGAGAGGCCGTACTGGGTGTCGTTGGCCAGCCGCACGGCTTCTTCCTCGTTCGCGACCTTGTAGACCATGGCCACGGGTCCGAAGAGCTCTTCGCCGTAGGCGCGCATGTCCGGTGTGATGTCGGTCAGCAGCGTGGGCTGGTACCAGGCGCCGCCGCGCTCATCGTAGTCACCGCCCATATGAAGGGTCGCGCCCTGCTTCACGGTGTCCTGGACCTGCTCGTGCAGATCCTCAGCCGCCGAGACCGAGGACATCGGGCCGACGAAGGAGTCCTCAGACATCGGATCGCGCAGCTCGATCTTGCCGAGCGAGTCGCGGAACTGCTCCATGAACTCGTCATAGAACTCCTCGAGCACGATCACGCGCTTGGCGGCGTTGCAGGCCTGGCCTGCGTTCGCCATCCGGCCGGAGACCGCGCCCTTGACTGCCTGGGGGAGGATCTCGCGGTCGAGCACGAGCAGCGGATCATTGCCGCCGAGCTCGAGGACGACCTTCTTCAGGTTCTCGCCCGCGGTGGCGGCGACCTTGGTGCCGGCCCGCTCGGAGCCGGTCAGCGAGACGCCCTGGACGCGGGGGTCCGGGATGACGATCTCCGCGATCTGCTGGCTGGAGACGTACACGTTGGTGTAGGCGTTCTCCGGGAAGCCGGCGTCGTGGAAGATCTGCTCGATGGCAGCTGCGGACTCGGGGCACTGGGATGCGTGCTTGAGCAGGATCGTGTTGCCGATCATCAGGTTCGGCGCGGCGAAGCGGGCGACCTGGTAGTACGGGAAGTTCCAGGGCATGATGCCCAGCAGCACGCCGAAGGGCTCGCTCTGCATGAAGGCGCGTCCGTCGGGAGCGTCGGTGATCTCCTCGTCCTTCAGGAACTCTGCACCGTGATCGGCGTAGTAGTTGAAGATCGAGATGACGATGTCGAGCTCGGAGCGAGCCTGCTTGATCGGCTTGCCCATCTCACGGGTGATGATCTCCGCGAGCTTGTCCTTGCGCTCCTCGTAAAGGTCAGCCGCGCGGCGCAGCAGGTTGGCGCGCTCGGAGAGCTCGGACTTCGACCAGGTCGTGAAGGTCTCGGCTGTGCGGTCCAGGGACTCGCGCAGCTGGTCGTCGGTGAGGGTGGCGAACTCCGCCTCGACCTCACCGGTGGCTGGGTTGGTGACTTTGTAGTCGGCCATAAGAATCAATGCCTCGCTTATCAGTGGTCGTATCCTGACCTGTCCGCCCAAGCGGCGGACTCTGCCGACGCTATGACGCGGCGCGAGTCATCACAAGCTCAGAGGGCACTATTCAGGGGTTGTTCACCAGCTGGCGAAATCGACCGGTCGCGCGGAATAAAACCCGGGGTAGGTGCTGACGGGGAGTCGGTGCTGAGCAGGCGGCTCAGAGCCGGTCGAGCAGGTCAGTCAGAGCCGGTCAAGCAGGGCGGGGGCGAGGCGGATGCTGCCCACCTGCTCCCCGGAGGCTCCACCGGTGATGGGCTTGACGATCTTGCGCAGCACCGGCCCCAGGGCATCCAGCTCGATGACCCCGCGGGCCGCCAGCAGGCTCAGCGCGACCAGGTTCGTGGCGCGTGAGGAGCCGTCGAGCACCTTCACCGCCACCGCAGTGCCATCCGGCGCCGCGACCACGAGCACACCCTCGGCGCCCAGCTTGGCCGTCAGGCCCAGCTCTTCGAGCACCAGGGTGTTGGCCTCTCCCTGGCCGTGGACGGCCCAGGGGTAGTCCAGCATCGCCTGGTTCACGGTGAAGGCATGCACCTCGGCGTCGCGCCGCGAGGTGGAGGCCGCCAGGGTGGAGAAGCCGCGGGCCAGCCCGGTCAGCGAGAGCGCGGGTGCCGGTGCGCCGCAGCCGTCCACGCCGACCACCGTGGGCTCCTCGCCGCAGTATTCGGTGATCACATCCATGATCACCTGCTGCAGCGGGTGGGAGCGTTCCAGGTAGGTGGCCAGCCGCCACCCATTGGTGCGTGAGGCGGCGAGGAAGGCCGCGTGCTTGCCGGAGCAGTTGAACGCCAGCCGGGTCTCGGTCTTGCCCGCTTCCAGGTGGATCCGCAGATCCTGCGTGCGGGCGGGCCAGGCGGTGGGGCATTTCATCGCGGACTCATCGAGGCCCTCCGCCTCCAGCACGCTCGCGGCCAGCTCCTGGTGCTTGCGCGAGCCCACATGGGAGCCGCAGGCCAGCGCCACCGCCTCGGGAGAGATCAGTGCGCCGGAGCGCAGCGAGGCGATCGCCTGGAAGGGCTTGAGCGTGGAGCGCGGGAACATCAGCCGCTGCGGGGCGCCGATGGACTCCAGCACCTGCCCGTCGGGACCCACCACCACGGCGGAGCCGATGTGCCGCGATTCGACGACGCCGGCGCGGGTCACCACCGCGAGTTCCACCGACTCCTCCACGGAGGCGGTGGCCAGCTCATGCGAATCGCCACCGCTGGATTCCGAAGGGTGCAGGGCGGTGGGGGTTTCGGCCGAGCGGCGCACGTGATCCATGCGCCCAGTCTACGGAGCCGGAGCCTGGCTTCTGGGGACCCGTTCCGAACCTGGGTGCGGCACGGTGAATACCAGGGCGCCGCAGGGTCCATCCGCTGACCCGTTCGATAGGCTGAGCCGCGTGAAGGTACTTGTAGTCGGCCCCGGAGGCCGCGAGCACGCCATTGTCCGAGCACTGCTGCGCGATGAGGCAGTCACCACCGTGGAGGCGGCCCCGGGAAACGCCGGGATCGCGCAGGACGTCACCTGCCACAACCTCCACGCCCAGGACGGAGCAGCCGTGGCGTCGCTCGCCGTCGTCGGCCGCTTCGATATGGTGATCATCGGACCCGAAGCGCCGCTGGCCGCAGGTGTGGCCGATGCCGTGCGAGACATGGGGATCCCGGTGTTCGGGCCCTCGGCCGAGGCGGCCCGGCTGGAGGCTTCCAAGTCCTTCGCCAAGGAGGTCATGGAGGCCGCGGGTGTGCCCACCGCGCAGGCAGTGCACGCGGACGAGCTCTCCGCGGCGAAAGAGGCGATGGACCGCTTCGGCCCCCCCTTTGTGATCAAGGACGACGGTCTGGCCGCTGGCAAGGGGGTCGTGGTCACCGAGGACAGCGCCGCCGCGCTCGCCCATGCCCAGGCCTGCTTCGATGCCGGAGGATCCGTGGTCATCGAGGAGTTCCTCGACGGCCCGGAGGTCTCCCTGTTCGTGCTCTCCGACGGGGAGAACATGGTTCCGCTGTCCCCGGCTCAGGACTTCAAGCGCATCGCCGACGACGACGCCGGGCCCAACACCGGCGGGATGGGCGCCTACACCCCGCTGGAGTGGCTCGAGGGCTACACCGAGACCGATGCGTCCGGCGTGGAGCGCGACTTCGTGCAGATCGTGCTGGACACCGTGGCCGCCCCCACGCTGGCGGAGATGTCCCGCCGCGGGACCCCTTTCGTGGGGGTGCTCTACTGCGGACTCGCCGTGACCTCCCGCGGGGTGCGGGTGATCGAGTTCAATGCCCGCTTCGGGGATCCCGAGACCCAGGCGGTGCTGCAGCGGCTCGCCACACCGCTGGGTCAGCTGCTGCTGGATTGCGCCACCGGTTCCCTGGGCTCGGACCGCAGGCTCGATTGGGCACAGGGCAGCGCGGCCGGCGTCGTGCTCGCCGCCGAGAACTACCCGGAGGACCCGCGACGTGGCGATGTGATCAGCGGGGTCGAGCAGGCGGAGGCCCTCGAGGGTGTGGCCGTGCTGCATGCCGGCACCGCCCGAGACGACCAGGAGCAGCTGGTCACCGCCGGGGGGCGCGTGCTCGCCGTCGTCGGCACCGGAGACTCGCTGCGTGACGCGGTGGACCGCGCCTACGCCGGCGTCGCGGAGATCTCCTGGGAGGGAGAGCAGCACCGCACCGACATCGCCGCGAAGGCGCTTGCCGGAGAGATCGTGCTGGACGGCCCAAACGGGCCGGATGCTGCGCGGAAGGCTGAGGACGTCTCGCTGAGCCAGGAGGGCGTGCGCAGCACCGAGCTGCCGCCCAGCAGCGAGGACCCGCCAGAGGAGTACCCCGCCGGCTGGGTGCACCTGTCCTCGGGCAAGGTGCGCGACCTCTATGTCCCCGCGCCGGGGTCGAGCTGGGACGGGCAGGATGTGGTCCTGATGGTCGCCAGCGACCGGATCAGCGCCTACGACCACGTGCTCTCCACGCCCATCCCGGACAAGGGCATCATCCTGACCCAGCTGAGCCTGTGGTGGTTCGACCAGCTCGAGGCGGCCGGGATCTCACACCACGTGGTCTCCGTGGACGTGCCGGAGGAGGTGGCCGGCCGCGCGATGATCTGCCGTCGGCTGGAGATGGTCGAGGCCGAGTGCATCGCCCGCGGCTACCTGACCGGTTCCGGGCTCGCCGAGTACCGCGAATCCGGCACGGTCACCGGACTGCGTCTGCCGGAGGGCCTCCAGGACGGTTCAGCGCTGGAGGAGCCGATCTTCACGCCCTCGTCCAAGGCGGAGCAGGGCGATCACGACGAGAACATCAGCTTCGAGACGCTCACCGAGACGGTGGGGGTCGATCTGGCCATGCGGCTGCGCGAGGCCACGCTGCGCATCTACACCCTGGCGGAGTCGACCTGCCGCGAGGCGGGCGTGATCCTGGCGGACACGAAGCTGGAGTTCGGCTTCGACCCCAATGGCACGCTGACCGTGGCCGATGAGGTGCTGACCCCGGACTCTTCACGGTTCTGGCCCGCCGAGACCTGGGAACCCGGCAGGTCCCAGCCCTCCTTCGACAAGCAGTTCGTCCGGGACTGGCTGACCTCGTCCGAATCCGGCTGGGATCGCGGCTCCGCGCAGGCGCCCCCGGAGCTGCCCGAGGAGGTCGTCTCGGCTACCCGCGCGCGCTACCTGGAGGCTTACGAACGACTCACCGGCACCGAACTGCTCCTCTGAGCGAGCCTCTCCTCAGGAAATTATCGTAGGGCTGTAGCGAATCGTAGAGCTATAGCCCTACGATTTCGCGAAAGCTCTACGATAATCGCGGTTGGGCGAGAGGGCGCTCGCGGGACGTCCCGCTCAGCCGTCCACGCACTGACCGGTGGAGACCGTCTCGGTGTAGCGCTCCGGGTCGGTGAGCACATCCCCGGCCTGGGCGGCGGTGATCGCGAAGCCCACGTTGCTGCCTTCGACGGCGCGGGCGAACACTACGCCTGCCACCTCGCCGGACTGATCGATCAGCGGGCCGCCGGAGTTTCCCTGCCGGACATCGGCGTTGAGCTGGAAGATCTCCATCTCCGAGGGTGAGCTGCCGTAGATGTTGTTGACCTGCGAGACGTCGCGCGCCTGGACGACCGCCGGGCCGGCCGAGAACGGGCCGCCCGCGGGGTACCCCATCACATAGGCCGAGTCGCCGATCCCGAGACCATCGCTGACGCTCAGCGGGGCGGCCTGCAGGGGATCCACGGCAAGAAGCGCCAGGTCGGTGGAGGGGTCGAAGTGGACGGTGCGCCCGGTGACCACTTCACCGTCAGGCATCTCCACCGAGGGCTCCGCGACGCCGGCCACCACATGCGCGTTGGTCACGACCCGAGTGGGGGAGACGGCGAAGCCGGAGCCGGACTGGGACTGGCCGCACTGCTCCGCCACCCCGATGATCCGTCCCACCGAGGCCGCGGAGGTCTGCGCCGCGTCGTTGAGGTCGAGGTCCTCCGGCAGTTCAGCCGGCTGCGGCACGAGCTGGGCAATCTCGGGGATGTCGGACTCGAGCACTGCGGAGCGCACCTGGGCAAACCAGGACTCCGCGCGCTCGGGCACGGAGGAGTTGATGGTCTGCAGCACGGTCGACTGGTTCATCGCCTGGTTCACCGCGGGGAAGCCCATCGCGGAGACCGAGAAGGATAAGAGGGCGATCACGAAGACGGCGACGACGAGATTCAGCACGCCGCCCACCAGCGAACTCAGTCCGCGCACGGCCCGCGAGTTGAACATCCGTTGAATCTCCGAGCCGGCGGCGGAGCCCAGCCCATGCCCTGCAGCCACCAGCACGACGGCGGCCACGAGCACCGCGATCACCCGCCAGAGCGGATCCGCCACCCAGGAGGCCACCAGGGGGATCGCGAAGAAGGCTGCGGTGGCTCCCACTAGGAAGCCGAAGACGCCGCCGAGGGTCGCCCAGACGCCTTTGCGCAGCCCGCCGATGAGGAATCCGAGGAGCACAAGCACCAAGATCACGTCGAGTACGGTGATTCCCATGGGCAGGGGGCTCCTTATGGCTCATGCTGGTGAGTGACGCCGCCACATGCTGGCCCGATCGTGTAGTGCGCGGGCCCGTGAAACGGCTCCACAAGAATGACATAGAATCGTTCGCCGCCTGCGGAACGTTTCCGCAGGTCGGGGCGAACTGGTAACTTCTAATCAACGAGAATCTGTTGTCTCACACACATCCAGGAAGAACGGATCGCCCATGGATCTTGAAGTACTGCGTCGCGCACCGCTGTTCGCCACGCTCGACGACGACGTCTTCTCCGCTCTGATCAAAGAGCTCACCGAGGTGGACCTCTCCCGCGGATCCTCCGTCTTCCATGAGGGCGATCAGGGCGATCAGCTCTACTTCATCATCTCCGGGAAGATCAAGCTCGGACGCACGACGCCGGACGGTCGCGAGAACCTGCTGGCAGTGCTCGGCCCCGGCGAAATCTTCGGCGAGATGGCGCTGTTCAACCCGGCCCCGCGCACAGCGACCGCCACTGCGGTCTCTGAGACGCGCCTGGCCGGCCTGCGCCACGACAGCCTGCGCTCGGTCATCAACACGAACCCCGAGGTCTCCGTCCAGCTGCTCCAGGCGCTGGCCAAGCGGCTGACCCGCACGAACGAGTCCCTGGCCGACCTGGTCTTCTCGGACGTCCCCGGTCGTGTGGCGAAGGCGCTGCTGGACCTGGCGGATCGCTTCGGGCGTCCCGCTCCGGACGGTGTGCTCGTGGCCCACGAGCTCACGCAGGAAGAGCTCGCCCAGCTGGTCGGCGCGTCCCGCGAGACCGTGAACAAGGCACTGGCCGAGTTCGTCCAGCGCGGCTGGCTGCGCCTGGAGGCGCGCGCGGTCGTCATCCTGGACATCCAGCGGATCCGCCAGCGCTCCCGCTGAGCAGGGTCTGCCCAGCAGACGCAAGAGGAAGAGCGCCCGACGTGAGTCGGGCGCTCTTCCTCTGTCTGGCGGAGCTTTCTGCCGGTCCCGGTCCTGCGCCCCGGTCCTACTCGCCGGTGACCCGCGAGGGCGGGTAGAAGCGGAGGAACTTCCGCACGGTGGAGGCCTGCGCCGCCACGAGCAGGGCCAGCCGGCGAGGATCCCGGTCCTTGGCGTAGAAGAACGGGTTGCGCGTTCCCCCGGAGCTCATGATCTTGCGAAGGCGACGCCGACGCGCGGGATCCGAGACATAGCGAGCCGTCAGCCAGCGGGGCAGCACCGTGTACACGGTCTCTGCCTGGTCCTCCACCCGTGAGGTCTCGCCGCGCCCGGAGAGCTCGCCGCGGATCCAGTCCCGCACGTAGTACTCCACCGGATTGTTGCCGGCGCCGGTGATGTAGTAGTTCGAGCGGCCCAGTCGCGGGTTCAGCTCGAAGAACTTCGTCTTGCCGTCCCGGGGGTCGTACTTGAGGTCAAAGTTTGCGTAGCCCACCCAGCCGAGCTCGGCGAGCAGCAGCTGCGCCTGATCCACCGCTGTGGAGTTCTGCCCGCTCAGGATGACCGAAGGATTGCCGAGCGCGGCGGGGGAGTGGTCCTCCAGCACGGTCTCGCCCCAGGACGCGAAGCGGATCACGGAGTCCTGATCGCAGTAGCAGGTCAGCACCCGCATGTTCTGATCGTCGCCGGGCACCTCTTCCTGGACCACGAAGCTCGCGCGATACCCGGCGGCATGGATCTTGCCGAAGAGCTCCTCGAGATCCTCAGCAGTCTCGACCCGGTGCACCTTGTGCTTGCCCTCGAACTCGGTCCAGTACCAGGCGGTGACATCGGCAGGCTTCGCCCAGACGGGGAAGCTTAGATCCAGTGGAAGCTGCGGGCCCAGATCCTGGCTGAAGTCCACGACCCTCGTCACCGGATGATCGACGCCGAGGCGCTGCGCGAGAGCGGTGAAGTTGTCCTTCACCGTGCCTGCTTCAAAGCGGACGCTGTCCACATAGGGCACGACGACGTCGTCCCCCAGGTCTTCTGGGTGAGTCTCTTTGAGCTCGATGATCGCCTCGACGGTGGAGTCGATCGCTCCCAGAAGCAGGATCCTGATGCCCTGATCGCGGAGTCGGGAGATCTGTGGAGCGGCCAGCCCGGTGCGGACGTGCTCCATCACGGTGCCGTTCTCCACCTCCAGGTGCTCGATGATCCGGGAATGTCGGATCATCCACATCTGATGCTTGGAGAGCACCACGGAGCTGATGCCGTAGGCCTCGTGGAAGGCGCGTGCCGCCCCGTAGGCCCCGGCGTCGCCGCCGACGATCACGGGGGCGAAGCCCACCTCGGCCCAGCGGCGTTCGTTCTCGGCCCAGCGCCGATCCGTCGGGGCCATGGCCTCAGCGGACATGGGCGATGAGATCGACTTCCACGGGAGTGTCCAGCGGAAGGACCGGCACACCGACGGCGCTGCGGGCGTGCTGCCCGGCCTCTCCGAAGGCCTGGCCCAGCAGATCGGAGGCACCGTTGATGACCTTCGGCTGACCGGTGAAGGTGGGTGCGGAGGCGACGAATCCACCGACCTTGGCGATGCGGGTGATCCGATCCAGGTCGCCCACGGCGGCCTTGAGTGCGCCGATGGCGTTCAGTGCGCACTGGCGGGCCAGCTCATAGGCCTGCTCCTCGGTCACCTCGGCCCCGACCTTGCCCGTCAGCGGCAGCGCGCCGTCGACGAAGGGCAGCTGACCGGACACGTAGACCACGCCGTCGGCGATGACCGCAGGCTGGTAGGAGGCGACGGGCGGAACCACCTCGGGCACACTCAGGCCGAGCTCGGCCAGACGTGATTCAACGGCGGAGAGCTGCTGCGTCATGGAAGCCTCGCTCAGTTCCGCGGCCGCTTGAGGTAGGCGACCGGGGCATTGCCCTCGGGGCCGGGGAGGACGGTGACGAGCTCCCAGCCGTCCTCGCCCCACTGGTCCAAGATGCCCTTGGTGTTGTGGATGATTAGCGGAATCGTGGCATATTCCCATTGGGTCTCTGAAGCGCTCATCTGATCAGACTATCCGACGGCTGTCTTCGCACCGAAGAGATCTCGCAGTTGTGCAGGCATCGAAGCGCGGCGCGGACGGCAACGGATGCGCCTGCCCGAACGGCCTTGCCCTTAACGGTAGGATGAAGCCCATGGCGTCACGTAAATCTCCCCTCTTTGACACGGCCACCACCGTCGGGAAAATCATGTCCTTCCTCGGTGTGAGTGCCCTGTGTGGCCTGTTGGCGGCGGGTCTGATCTTCCCGCTGGCGGCCTCCGGAGGGGCTGCTGCCGCTACCGGCACGGACCTGCTCGAAGACATCCCCGCGGAGCTGAATGAGGAGCCGCTCAGCGTGCCCTCTCACATCTACGCCTCCGATGGCACCACGGAGATCGCGACGTTCTACTCCGAGAACCGTCAGCCCGTGACGATGGACGAGATCTCGCCGAACATGGTGGACGCGATCCTCGCGATCGAGGATGAGCGGTTCTACGAGCACGGCGGTGTGGACCCCCGCGGTGTCTCCCGAGCGCTGGTGAACAACCTCACCTCGGATTCCCAGCAGGGCGCCTCGACCATCACCCAGCAGTACGTGAACAACATGCTCATCAACGCCGTGGTGCTCACCGGTGAGGGACGCCTGACCATCTCCGGCACCGGTGAGAAGACCTACGCGGACAAGCTGCGCGAGATGAAGCTCGCGGTCGCCGTCGAACAGGAGATGACCAAGGAGGAGATCCTTGAGGGCTACCTGAACATCGTGCTGCTCGGCGGACGCAACTACGGTGTCGAGGCAGCGGCACAGTTCTACTGGGGCATCCCCGCCTCGGAGCTGAGCATCTCCCAGTCGGCGGTGCTTGCTGGCATGGTGCAGTCTCCGAACGGCTACAACCCTTCGGTCAACCCCGAAGCGTCCAAGGACCGGCGTGACGTGGTGCTCGGTGCGATGCTGGACCAGGACGCGATCACCCAGGAGGAGTACGACGAGGCCATCGCCGAAGACCTCGGCGTGGAAGAGGTCAACCCCGAAGAGACGGGTTGCATCTCCGCCAGCATGGGCGCCTACTTCTGCGACTACGTCCGCCGCGAGATCCTTGCCAGCGACACCTTCGGCCCCGATGAGGAGTCCCGGGAGCAGCTGCTGAACCGCGGCGGTCTGAGCATCACCACCACCCTGGACCCCGACGCCCAGCAGGCGGCAGAGGATGAGGTGAATGCCACCGTTCCCTCCGATGACAACTCCGGCGCGGGTGCGGCGATCTCCTCCGTGGAACCCGGCACCGGCAACATCCTCGCGATGGCACAGAACCGAAACTTCACCCCCGAGGACGGAGTCGGGAACACGACGATCAACTACAACGTGGATTCTGATGTCGGCGGCGGTCAGGGATTCCAGCCCGGCTCCTCGTTGAAGCCCTTCGTGGTCGCCGCCTACCTGGAAGAGGGCGGCTCTACCGACGATGTCGTGGACGCCTCTCCCGATGAATGGGCGGACACCCAGCGCTGGGAAGCCAGCTGCCTGGAGCGCGGGTTCACCACCACAGATGGGCCGTGGGAGGTCGAGAACGTCGAGGACGACTCGAACCGTCGCATGACCATCGACTATGGCGTGTACTTCTCGGTCAACACCGCCACCCTGGCCACCTCCACGCAGATGGACCTCTGCGCGATCACCGATGTCACCGACCGGCTCGGGATTCACCTGGCCAGCAATCCCGAGCAGGGTCTGTCCCCGCAGAATCCCTCGTTCGTGCTCGGCACCGACAGCGTCGCACCGCTGACGCAGGCGGCCGCCTACGCGGCCCTGGCCGATGACGGCAACTTCTGCGAGCCGCGGGCTCTGCTGGAGGTCACCGACACCCACGGCAACGAGTACGACGTGCCTGAGGAGAACTGCGATCAGGCGATCGATGAAGAGATCGTGGCGCAGGTCAACGACATCACCATCAACATCGCCGAGGGCACCGTCGCCGCCGGCGACCCGCCGTTCCCGATGGCGGGCAAGACTGGAACCTCGGACGAAGCCGTGCACACCTGGTTCGTCGGCTACTCCTCCGGCGTCTCCACCGTCGCGTGGATCGGCAACCCGGAGGGCAACCGGACCGGTTACACAGGAAGCACGATCAACGGCCAGTACTACGACGAATTCTACGGCTCGACCCTCGCGGCCCCCATGTGGTTGGACTACATGGAACAGGTCGGTGGCGACTATGACACCTCCGACTTCCGTGAGGCCGAGGACTCCCCGTTCGATGACCGCCGGGACCGCAGCCGCTACCGCGATGGCGGGGAGCTGCCCGACGATGATGAGGCCATCAACTCGGACGACAATGACAACGGGGACGACGACTGAGCGCGACCTCGTCTCTGAAGGTGGTGGGGCTGGGAGTCAATGACTTCACGCTCCGCCACCTGTCTCTGCCCCTGCGCAGCGGGGCCGGACTTCGCATCCTGCACATCTCAGACATCCACTACATCCCAGGTCAGCGCAAGAAGTTCGACTGGCTGCAGTCCCTGGCGGAGCTCGAGCCCGATCTGGTGGTCAACACCGGGGACAACCTCTCGCATCTGAAGGCTGTCGATGAGGTGCTCGAAGCGCTCACGCCCCTGCTCCAGTTCCCGGGCGTGTTCGTTCCGGGGTCCAATGACTACTACGCCCCGAAATGGAAGAACCCGCTGCGCTACCTCAGCGGCCCCTCGAGGTTGGATGAGGAGCCCGAGGAGCTGGAGTGGCGCCGGCTCTTCACCTCCTTCGAGGCAGCAGGCTGGCGCAATCTCAGCAACCACACGGCGCAGCTCACCGCCGGTGGCCACGCTCTGGACTTCAGCGGCGTGGACGATCCGCACATTGGTCGCGACGAGTTCCAGGGCTGGCCGGGGGCTGTTCCGGGGTCGCAGGGCCCCGCCACGCAGGCGGCTGGAAGCTCCGGGCCGACTGGGCCCGAATCCCCGCTGCGCATCGGGGTCGCCCACGCGCCGGTCAGCTCGGTGTTGGACACCTTCGCGCAGACCGGAGCCGACCTGGTCCTTGCCGGACACACCCACGGCGGCCAGGTCTGCCTGCCCGGCGGGCGAGCGCTGGTCACCAACTGCGATCTGCCCCGGTCGCAGGCCAAGGGGCTCAGCACCATCACCGTCGCCTCGCCACAGGAGGCAGGCTCCGGCCAGTCAGCTCGGGGAGTGCCGCTGCATGTCTCCGCCGGGATCGGCACCAGCGCCACCGCACCGGTGCGCCTCTTCTGCCCGCCCGAGGCCACACTGTTGAAAGTACACCGCGACACGGAGTAGGTTAGTTGCCTGATGCAACGAGAATCTGGTGCCCAGGGCACTGAGGCTTCCGGGCGCCGTCGTACCCTGTGGCAGGCCCTGGCGCGGCTCGGCCCCTACCTGGATGGTCTGAAGCTCCGCTGGACCTTCGGTCTGATCGCAGCCATCGCGGCCGGCGTCGTCGCGCTGACCATCCCGCAGGTCCTGCAGACCCTCGTCAACTCCCTGCTCGACGACGGCGCCGAGGTCAGCGCCGTCTGGAGCGCCAGTGGAGTGATCCTCGCCCTCGGGGTGCTGGAAGCCGGCCTGGTGTACCTGCGCCGCTTCTTCGTCATCCCACCCGCCTCCGACGCCGAGACCTCCATGCGGACCCGGCTCTTCGACAAGCTCCAGGACCTCTCCGCCTCCTTCCACTCCGCCTGGGGCGCAGGCCAGCTGCAGTCCCGCGCGATCGCCGACCTCAACCTGCTGCGCCGCTGGTTCGCCTTCGGCTCGCTGATGCTGATCACCTCGGTGGTGAGCCTGATCGTGGGGTTCACCCTGATGGCCACACTCTCCCCGCTGCTTGCAGTGGTCTTCCTCGGTGCGGCGCTGCCGATCATGGTCATCGGCCCGAAGTTCCGGCAGAAGTTCGTCCACTACTCCCGCGCGTCCCAGGACCAGGCCGGCGACGTCGCCACGAAGGTGGAGGAGTCGGTGCACGGCATTCGTGTGCTCAAGGCCTTCGGGCGCGGCGACTACGCGCTCGAAGGCTTCACTCAGGAAGCCGACGAGCTGCGCGACCTCGAGGTCTCCAAGGCCCGGACGCTGGCGAAGTTCCTCATGGCCATGGTCATCCTGCCCGAGGGCATCCTCGGGCTGTGCCTGCTGATCGGTCTCTGGCAGGTCGCGAATGAGGAGAGCACCGGAGTCAGTGTGGGAGCGCTTGCAGCCTTCTTCGCCACCGCCGCCGTGCTCAAGGGCCCCATCGAGGGGGTGGGCATGATGCTCGGCATGACCTTCACCGCCAAGACGGCCATCGACCGCCATGCCGATGTCATGGACACCGACACCGAGATCACCTCCCCGGCCACCTCGAAGACCGCCGAGGAGCACGGCGTGCTCGAGCTGGCGGACGTGCACTTCCGCTATTCCGACGCCAAGGACGGCGAGCGGGACCTGATCGACGGGGTCAGCCTGCGCGTCGAGCCCGGGGAGACCATGGCGCTGGTCTCGGCCACCGGCGGAGGCACCTCGACGCTGCTGAACCTGATTCCGCGTCTCTACGAGGTCACCGGTGGAGCGATCCTGATCGACGGCGTCGACGTCCGGGACTTCGCGCTGGCGGATCTGCGCTCCCGCATCGGCATCGCCTTCGAAGATCCGATCCTGTTCTCCACCTCCGTGAAGTCCAACGTGCTGCTCGGAACCTCCCACCTGCGCGACGCCGATGACCCGCAGAATCCTCATCGGACGGCGGCCCCGGCGGAGGAAGACCTCGAGGATGCGATGCACCGGGCGCTGACGATCGCCGATGCCGAGTTCGTCGAAGGCCTTCCCCAGGGCGTGGACACCCCCGTCGGGGAGGAGGGGCTGAGCCTCTCCGGTGGTCAGCGGCAGCGCCTCGCGCTGGCCCGCGCCATCGCCGCCTCCCCCTCGGTGCTGCTGCTCGATGATCCGCTCTCCGCGCTGGACGTGCGCACCGAGGAGGCGGTGACCCTGCGGCTGCGCGAGGCGCTGCAGGGCACCACCACGCTCATCGTGGCCCACCGGCCCTCCACCGTGGCGCTGGCCGACCGAGTGGCGCTGCTCGAGCATGGACGCGTCACCGAGGTCGGCACCCACTCCGAGCTGCTGGAACGCAGCCCGGAGTACCGCGAGGTCATGAGCGCGAGCGTGCGGCCCGTCAGCGCCGAGGAGGTGCTCAGCCATGAGTGAGACCTACACAGAAGACGCCACCGGGAGCCGCGGCGAGCCAGGCGATCGCTTCGCCCACCTGCGCGGCACGGCCGGCGAGGAACAGATCGAGCTGGACCGCGAGGAGCGCGGCTTCATCCGGCATCGCTCCTGGCGGCTGCTGGTACAGCTCTCGGTCGGGGTGCGCCGCAAGCTGCTGCTCACCGCGATCTTCGTCGTGATCGCGCAGGCCGCACAGGCCTCGATCCCGCTGATCGTGGCCTGGGCCATCGACTGGGGCCTGCCGCGCATGATGGAGGGCCGCAGCTCGGGGATGTGGCTGCCCGGCAGCGCCTACATCGCCTGCGCCGTGACCGCCGGCATTCTGATCTTCCACTACACCAGGATGACCGCCGAGGCTTCCCAGGAGATGTTGTTCACCCTGCGCGGGGAGGTCTTCCGCAAGACCCAGGCGCTGAGTCTGGACTTCCACGAGGACTACACCTCCGGGAAGGTCATCTCCCGGCAGACCTCGGACCTGGAGTCGCTGCGCGAGCTGCTCGACGGCGGAGTGAACTCCCTCGTCCAGGGCGTGATGTTCATGTTCTTCACCGGCGTGACGATCTGGATCATGGACTGGCACTCCGGGCTGGTGCTCATCGCCGCCCTCATCCCGATCGCCGTGATGGGGCGCTGGTATCAGAAGAACTCGGAGGTCGCCTACCGCCGGACCCGGGTCTCCTCGGCGAGGATGATCGTGCACTTCGTGGAGTCCATGACCGGCATCCGCGCTGTGCAGGCGTTCCGCCGCGAAGATTCCCGCTCACGCCAGTACCGCAGGCTCGCGGCGATCTATCGCGATGACATGATCCGCTCCATCTCCCTGTTCGGGGTGTTGCAGCCCTCGCTGATGCTCATCGGCAACCTCACCGTCACCGCCGTGCTGCTCTGGGGCGGGTACCGCGTGCTCGAGGGGGACCTGGGCATCGGTGTGCTGGTCGCCCTGGTGCTCGCCACCAAGCGCGTGTTCCAGCCGCTGGACATGATCGCGATGTTCTACAACTCGCTGCAATCAGCCACCGCCGCGCTGGAGAAGGTCTCCGGCCTGCTCGAGGAGAGCCCCTCGGTCACCGAGGCCAGCAGCCCGGTGCACCTGCAGCAGGCCGCCGGTGACCTCGAGTTCGACCGCGCCTCCTTCCGCTACTCCGAGGATGGCCCCGTGGTCCTCCATGAGCTGGACCTGCACATCCCTGCCGGCCAGACCGTGGCCGTGGTGGGCCGGACCGGCGCCGGAAAATCCACGCTCGCGAAGCTGCTCGCCCGCTTCTACGACGTGAGCACCGGTGCGGTGAAGCTCGACGGCGTCGACCTGCGTGAGCTTGCCGTGGCGGATCATCACCGTCATGTGGCCATGGTGACCCAGGAGGCGTTCCTGTTCTCCGGGACGATCCGCGCGAACATCGCGCTGGGCCGCCCGGATGCGGCCGAGACGGAGATCATCGCGGCGGCGCAGGCGGTGGGCTGCCACGAGCTGATCATGGAGCTGCCGGAGGGCTACGCCACCGATGTGACCAAGCGCGGCGGACGGCTCTCCGCGGGGCAGCGACAGCTGATCTCCTTCGCCCGGGCCTTCCTCGCGGATCCCGCGGTGCTGATCCTGGACGAGGCGACCTCCTCGCTGGATCTCCCGAGCGAAGCGCTGGTCCAGCAGGGCCTCGAGCGGCTGCTGGGCAACCGCACCGCGCTGATCATCGCCCACCGGCTCTCCACCGTGGCCATCGCTGACCGGGTGCTGGTCATCGACGACGGACGCGTGGTGGAGGATGGTGCCCCGGCGGAGCTCGCCGAGGCCGGCGGGTACTACGCCAAGCTCCACGCCGCATGGCAGACCTCTATGGGCGCCTGAGCAGCCCCGAGTTCAGTTCCCGGTGGCCCGTCCCTGCGACGGCAAGGACGACGACGGCGGCTGGTCTGTTCAGTCCTCGCCCAGCAGCGAGGCCAGATGGTCCACGGCGTAGCGGTAGCCGTTGAGACCTGCCCCGGCGATCACTGCGACCGCCGCGGGGGAGACGTAGGAGTGATGCCGGAACTCTTCCCGAGTATGCACATTGGAGATGTGGACCTCCACCACCGGGAGTTCCGCGGCGCGCAGAGCGTCCGCTATCGCGACCGAGGTGTGGGTATAGGCCGCGGGGTTGATCACGATGCCATCGGCAGTGGTCCGCGCGGCATGGATGGCGTCGATGAGGACGCCCTCGTGGTTGGACTGGAGGAGCTCGGCCTCTAAGCCAGCCTCCGCCGCGGCCCTGCGGCAGAGCTCTTCGACGTCCTGCAGCGTCGTCGCGCCGTAGATTCCGGGCTCGCGCGTCCCCAGCATGTTCAGGTTGGGTCCGTTGAGAATCAGCAGGCGTCCGGTCTTGTTCGACATGCTCACACCTTACCGGCCCCCAAACCTCCCCCCACACACGTCGAGGGGCGGATTCTCCGGGTATTTCACCCCTCCCAAGGGGCAAACCAGCCGGAAAATCCGCCCCTCAAGGGGTGGTGGGGTGGGGTGAGCTCCCGGGTCAGGCGGCGCCGTGCTTGGCGCGCATGTCCTCGGCGATCTGCTGCATCACCGACGGGTCCGCCAGCGTGGAGGCGTCTCCGGCCTCGCGCCCTTCGGCCACATCCTTGAGCAGGCGACGCATGATCTTCCCGGACCGGGTCTTCGGCAGCTCGGGGACCACCAGCACGTTGCGCGGCTTGGCGATCGGTCCGATCTCCTTGCCCACATGGGTCCGGAGATCCTGCTCCATCTGCTCCTTGTCCCCACCCTCAGCGGATCCGCGGAGGATCACGAAGGCCACGACGGCCTCGCCGGTGGTGGCGTCCTTCGCACCGACGACGGCGGCCTCGGCCACCGACTCGTGGGAGACCAGCGCGGACTCGATCTCCGTGGTGGAGAGGCGGTGTCCGGAGACGTTCATGACATCGTCCACGCGGCCCATGAGCCAGACATCACCGTCCTCATCGGTGCGTGCGCCGTCGCCGGCGAAGTAGACATCGCCGAAGCGTGACCAGTAGGTCTCCTGGTAGCGCTCCGGGTTCTTCCAGATGCCGCGCAGCATCGCGGGCCAGGGCTCCTTGATGACGAGCAGGCCCGCCTCGCCCTTCTCCAGCGGATTGCCCATCTCGTCGACGATGCCGATGGAGATGCCGGGCACGGCGGTCTGCGCCGAGCCTGGCTTGGTGGCGGTGACGCCGGGAAGCGGCGCGATCATATGCGCGCCGGTCTCGGTCTGCCACCAGGTGTCCACGATCGGAGCTGGGTGTTCCTTGGGAGGCTTGCCGACGCCGTTGTTGGCGCCGATGACCTCACGGAACCACAGCCATGCCTCGGGGTTGATCGCCTCACCCACGGTGCCCAGCACGCGCAGGCTGGAGAGGTCGTACTCGTCGGGGATCTCGCGACCCCACTTCATGCAGGTGCGGATCAGGGTCGGGGCGGTGTAGAACTGCGTGACCCCGTACTTCTGCACGATCTCCCAGAGCCGTCCCTTATGCGGAGAATCCGGGGTCCCCTCATAGATGACCTGGGTGGCGCCGTTGACCATGGGTCCGTAGACGATGTACGAGTGCCCGGTGACCCAGCCGACGTCGGCGGTGCACCAGTAGACGTCGGTCTCCGGCTTCAGGTCGAAGGTGTCGCGGTGGGTCACCGCCGTCTGCGTCAGGTACCCGCCGGTGGTGTGCAGGATGCCCTTGGGCTTGCCGGTGGTGCCGGAGGTGTAGAGGATGAACAGCGGGTGCTCGGAGTCAGGGGCCACATAGGTGTGCTCGGTGGACTGCTCCGGCACGAGGTCATGCCACCAGACGTCGAGGTCCTCGTTGAAGGCCACCTCTTCGCCGTTGCGCTTGACCACGACCACATGCTCCACGGTGTGACCGGGCTTGGCGAGCGCGTCGTCGACCGCTGGCTTCAGGGTGGAGGGCTTGCCGCGGCGGTAGGAGCCGTCCGCGGTGACCACGAGCTTGGCCTCGGCGTCATCGATGCGGGAGCGCAGGGCGTCGGAGGAGAATCCGCCGAAGACCACCGAGTGGATCGCGCCGATGCGGGCACAGGCCAGCATGGTCACGACCGTCTCCGGGATCATGGGCATGTAGATGGCCACTCGGTCACCCTTGGTGAGGCCGAGGGACTCGAAGGCGTTGGAGGCCCGCGCGACGTCGTCGGCCAGCTCCTGATACGTGATGCTGCGGGAGTCGCCGGGCTCGCCCTCGAAGTGCAGGGCGACGCGGCTGCCATGGCCGGCTTCGACGTGGCGGTCCACTGCGTTGTAGGCCGCGTTCACCTCGCCGCCGACGAACCATTTGGCCACCGGAGCCTCGGACCAGTCGAGCACCTCGGTGAAGTCTTTATCCCAGCTCAGCACGGAGCGAGCCTGGTCGGCCCAGTACCCGAGGCGATCCTCGGCGGCCTTGTCGTAGCGTTCGAAAGTGGCGACGGCGTCCTTGGCGAATGCCTCGCTCGGAGGGAAGATCTGACCCGATTTCTGCATCGTGTCCAGCTTGTTCTCTGGCTCGGATTGGGGCGTCATGCGGTTCCTCCTTAGATGCTCCTGTGTTGCCGATCACAATACATGTTTTCACCCCTCAGTTCTGAGGCGCAGGTCACACCGCACAAGGCATCCACGGGCCTCCGTAGAATGGTCCGGATGCCTGATCAGACAGCGTTGGGGAAGAAGCGCCGCGTGCGACGGATCAACCGTGTGCTCGGGGAGGTCTACCCCTATGCGGTGGCAGAGCTGGACTTCGAGACTCCCTTCGAGCTGCTCGTCGCCACGGTGCTCTCGGCACAGACCACCGATGTCCGGGTCAACTCGATCACCCCCGAGCTCTTCCACCGGTGGCCCGACGCCGCGGCGATGGCTGCAGCGGATGAAGATGAGCTCGCCGAGGTCATCCGGCCCACCGGCTTCTACCGGGCCAAGACCCGCTCGCTGCTGGGACTGTCAGCAGCCCTGGTGAGCGACCATGACGGCGAGGTGCCCAGCTCACTGAACGAGCTGGTCAAGCTGCCGGGAGTGGGTCGGAAGACGGCGTTCGTGGTGCTCGGCGACGCCTTCGGCCAGCCCGGGCTCACCGTGGACACCCATTTCGGGCGGCTGGCCCGGCGCCTGGACATGACGCAGGAACAGGATCCGGTCAAGGTCGAGCACGCTGTGGCGGCGCTGTTCGAGCGCCGAGACTGGACGCAGCTCTCCCAGCGACTGATCTTCCACGGCAGGCGCATCTGCCATGCCAAGAAGCCCGCATGCGGAGCGTGCCCGATCGCGGCACTGTGCCCCTCCTTCGGGATCGGCGAGGTCGACCCCGAGGCGGCGGCCGGCCTGCTGCGCTACGAGATGGCGCCGGGCCGCGAGGAGCTGCTGGCCAAGATGCGCGCCGGGCACACCCGCCGAGAGCTGCGCGCAGAGGGGTATCCGCTCAGTGCGTGACGATCATTTCTCGCCCGCCTCGTCCCCTTCGTCTCCGCGCCCTGGCTCGCGCCCTCTCCCCGCCGAGGACCCCTCGATGGTCGGGGACCTCTCGCTCGCCGGGTCCGCCATCACCGCCCATCTCGAATCCCTGGTGCAGCAGGGCCGAAGCTACGCCGTCGAGCACCCCCAGGCTTCAGGCCACGGCGGTTGGTGGAACCAGTGGCCGAGCACCCGCGCGCCGGAAAAGCCCCCAGAAGGCATGGAACAGGCTCGCCAGGCGGCCGTGCTGATGCTCTTCCACGCCCGCGATCACGACGACGACGCCGCGCATCTCTTGCTCACCGAGCGGTCCCCGGGACTGAAGAAACACCCCGGTCAGATCGCCTTCCCCGGCGGAGCGCAGGAGGAGTTCGACCTCGACCCCACAGCGGCCGCGCTGCGCGAGGCGCAGGAAGAGGTCGGACTGGATCCGGCGAGGGTCCGCGTGCTCGGCGCGCTTCCCCCCGCGCCGGTGCCGATCAGCGGCTTTATGGTGACCCCGGTGATCGGCATCGCGAGGACCACCGGGACGCTCACACCGCAGACCGGGGAGGTGGAACGAGTGCTCGAGGTGCGGGTGGATCAGCTGATCCTGCCGGAGAACCGCCGCACCACGGTGCTGAGCCGTCCAGGTGCGGTCTTCCGGGCACCCGCATTCCTGGTGGAAGGCACCCTGATCTGGGGCTTCACCGCCATCCTGGTGGATCGGATGCTCAACCGGCTCGGCTGGGAAGAGCCCTGGGACGCCAGCGTGAGCGTGGACCCACGGGACCACCTGCCCGGACTCTGAGCTGCCGGGTCTTTCAGGCGGTCCGATTCTGGCCACCTGCGGCCCGGTTTCTGCGAGAGAACCCGGGCGCTACATCGCGTGCACGGCCACGCCGAGGGCGTGATCGACCCCTGCAAGCGGCTCCGCCTGACGTGCCGCCATCGATTCCAGCATCTCCCGCGTGCCTGCGGCGCCACCGAGTTCGGCGAAGTACTGCTCATGAGCCTCGAGCGAGGCCATTCCCCGCTGCAGCGGCTCTCCGCTGATATCGATCAGGTGTGTAGCCGCTGCGCCGAAGACGAGCAGCTCGCGTGCTCCCCAGGGCTCCAGCCGCTCCTGCTCCAGCAGTTCACGGAAGACCCACGGGTTGTCCGCGTCGCGGACCGCATCGAGGGTGGCCAGCCCGGCGGCGCGATGGTCCGCGTGATTCAGCCCCCACCCGACCTGGAGATCCCAGGTCTGCGTCATCACCACGTCGGGCCGGACCTGCCGGATGCGGCGGGCGATCTGTCGACGCGCATCCAACGAGGGTTCGAGCATCCCGTCAGGCAGGTCCAGGATCACCAGATCCTCGACCCCGACCAGTTCGCAGGCTCTTCGCTGCTCAGCGGCCCGGATCTCCGCGGCATCCTCGGGGTCCTGGCTGCGCATTCCCGCCTCACCGGCGGTGAGCAGCAGATAGGATACCTCGACTCCCTGCGCGGTCCAGCGCGCGACGGCGGCGGACCCGCCGTATTCCATGTCGTCAGGATGGGCGACGACGCACAGCACGCGGCGCAGCTGTGAATCCTCGTAGAACGGAAGGTCCGGCGATTCGGTGCTCATCGGCCCAGTCTAGGCAGTTTTCCCCAGCGCATCCCAGGGATGTGGGCACTTTCTGGTTCTCCACTGCCGGTCCGGCAGACCACCTGAGACACCGGTGGGACCGCAGGCTGAAGCTATGGAAACAGAAGCTCGCCTGCTGCTGATCACCGAGGACCCGCAGCTGCGTGATGAGGTGGCGCTGATCGCGGCGACGGTGGGGGCGGGCCTTGAGTCGCGTGGGAGCTGGCACGGGGTGGAGCCGCAGCGATGGGCGGTGCTGATGTGCGGACCGGACCACCCGCCACCTCACCAGCGGCTCGCCCGGCAGTCGCTGATGCTGACTCGCACCGCGGGTGATCCAAGCACGGAACACCAGCTCTGGAGGACTGCGGCCGAGCATCCAGGCCTGAGGCCGGTGCCGCTGCCCGCGGGGGAGTCGTGGTTGGCGCAGCATCTCAGTGAGGCTGTGCTCGATCGCAGCCCCGGCCGTGTGGTCGCCGTGGCCGGGGCGCTCGGCGGAGCCGGTGCCAGCACGATCGCGTATCTCCTGGCTGCGGAGCTGGTGGTCCGCGGCGCCTCGGCGGTGCTCGTCGACGCCGACCCGTCGCCCGGGGCCGGGATCGCCTCGCTGGTGGAGACGTCCAGCACAAGGACCAGGCGGAACGAGGCGCTCACTGGCAGCGAGAGGATCGGTTGGGAGGCGCTCGGAGCGCTGGACGGAGGGATCTCCGCGGCGCAGCTGGGCGCGGCGCTTCCCGTGACGGAGGGGATACACGTGGTCAGCGGCAACCCCGGGGCTGAGGTTCGACGGCGAATGCTCGCACCTGTGGTGCACGCGGCTCGGCGTGCCTTCGACTGGGTGATCCTCGACGTCTCCCGAGACTATGAAGTGTGCCTGACAGCGGTGGAGCATCTCGATCACCTCCTCCTGGTGACATCCTGCAGCGCCTCCGGTGCCCGGGCAGCGCGCCAGGTGAGCAGCTGTTACCCCGAACTGCCGCTCGCACTGCTGGTCAACGGGTTGAGCCATGCTGGCTGGAGCCCCGACGAGGTCTCCAGCGCCGCGGGCGTCCCGCTGGCAGGTGATGTGCCCGAGCAGCGGTGGATGCGCCGAGAGTCGGAGCTTGGCAGCGCCTATGAGCTCCTGCGTTCCCGCCGTGGTGCGGCCTATATCGGCACGCTCCTGGAGTCCCTGGACAGCGGGGCTTCGGGAGTCGCGGGAGCTGACGGAGTTGCTGGCACGCAGGTGCTGCATGAGTGACACGAAGCTGGACGCCCTGCGCGAGAAGCTGACATCGTCCGCTGAACCGGTGACGGCGGCACGCATCGCCGAGGCGGTCAGGGCTTCGGGCTGGGCGCTCGGCTCGGCGACCACCGGGGAGCTCATCCGGATGCTGCGCGACGAACTGGTGGGACTCGGGCCGCTGCAGCCGCTGGTGGACGAACCGGACATCACCGACGTGCTCGTCGATGGGCGCGGGCAGGTGTGGACCGACGGAGCCCGCGGCTTGCAGCGAGCAGAATTCCAGTTCGAGTCCGAGCAGCAGGTGCGAGGACTTGCGAGACGGCTCATCGCGCTCGCCGGAGGTCGGCTTGATGAGGGACAGCCCTGCGCCGACGGGCGGATCGGCAACTGCCGCATCCACGCCGTGATCCCACCGGTGGCGGTGGAAGGCACCATGATCTCGGTGCGAGTCGCCCGCGGCACGGCCGGAACCCTGGAGCAGCTTGCGCGGCAATGGTCCGGCGCAGACGTCTGGCTTCCGGTCATCCGAGGCATGGTGGAGGCGCGGCTCAATGTACTGATCTCCGGCGCTACCGGCTCGGGGAAGACGAGCCTGCTGGCCTCGATGCTGGCCGAGTGTCCCCACCGAGAACGGATCATCATCGTGGAGGACACCACTGAGCTGCAGCCAGACCACCCGCATGTGCTCCACCTGCAGCAGAGACAGGGAAACGTGGAAGGGGCAGGAAAGCTCGGCATGGGTCAGCTGGTCCGGGAGACCCTGCGCATGCGACCAGACCGACTCATCGTCGGGGAGTGCCGAGGCAGCGAGCTTCGCGACTTCCTCACCGCGATGAACACCGGTCACCGCGGGGCCGTCGGCACCGTGCACGCGAACTCACCGGATTCGGTCCCCGCTCGGCTGATCGCCATGGGGGCGTTGGCGGACCTCTCACCTCTGGCGGTGTCGCTCCAGGCCAGTGCTGCCCTGGATGCTGTCATCCACGTAGAGCGGCGTCAGGGACGCCGCCTGCCGACCGCGGTCTCGCTGGTGGCGTTCGGCGACCGGGCACTGTCGATGACGTCGGCGCTGGTCACTGTGCCGGGAGCGGGAGATCAGTGGCGCACTGAGACGGGCCCCGGATGGACCGAGCTCACCGGCCTGATCGGACTGACATGACCGTCTCCGCGGCAACCGGCCTGGCGCTCGCCGTCGCAGTCCTGCTCGGCATTCGGCCCGTCCGGCGGGGAGGCTCGGGGCGATGGACTGGGAGGTTCCGGGCAGCGGCGCCCCGCAGCATGACCACCAGGGCTGAGCGGGCACAAAGCGCCGAGCGCCTCCGCAGCGAGGCGGGGCAGTTGCTGCGACAGTACGCCGCACTGCTGCAGTCCGGGCGGTCACAGCCGCAGGCCTGGGCAGACCTGAGCGCCCATTTGCGCTCGCGGACGCCGGGGCATCCACTCGCCGAAGTCTGCGCGCAGGCGTCTGCGGCGGAACAGGCAGGTCTGGGTGCAGTCGTCGGGCTGCGCCGCGCTCTGCAGAACTCCAGTGCTCCCGCCGACCTTCGCGAGACCGAGGTTCTGCGCGAGGTGCTGGTCGCACTGATCAGCCTCCACGCGCTCTCACAGACGACAGGCGCGCCGCTCTCTGAGCTGTGCCGCAGAGCTGCAGGCGCACTCGATGAGGCGACTGCCCTGCACGCGGCGATTCGCACGGCGGCGGCCGGACCGGGGCTGACCCAGCTCTTGCTCACCCTTCTGCCGGCAGGCGGGCTGGGCATGGGAATGATGATGGGCGCCTCGCCGCTGGCGGTGCTGCTCGGAACACCGTGGGGAGCCGGAGCGCTCTTCTTGGGGTCGGGCATGCTGGCGCTGGGCCGGTGGTGGAGTTCACGGCTGATTCGTTCTGTGAGTCAGCATGTCTGACCCAGCACTGCTGGCTCCCGCGGTGTGCGCGCTGCTGCTGAGCCTCGGGGTGCTCATCGCCGTTCCGTCACGCACGCCGACGCGAACACTGCCGTGGGCGCAGCTGCGCGACCCGCGGCGGACACCAGCTGGCGGCCACCCGGGGGCAGAACTCTCGGTCCTGACCCGCGCACGCGCCGTTCTCTCCCGGCGTCGCCACGAACCCGCCCAGTCACCGGACGCGGCGACGCTGCTGGATCTCACCGCGGCCATGCTGCGAGCCGGGGTGGGTATCGAAGGGGCACTGCGCCGGCTCGCAGTCGACGTGCCCGGAGCGGAGTCGCTGGATCGCGTCCACCGAGCATTGGCGCTGGGCCAGGAGTGGGAGGATGCGTGGCGCGGCGTGGCCCATGCTCCCGAGCTGAAGCGCTTCGGTGAGAATCTGGCCTTCGCCTACTCCACCGGTGCCCCCACGGCGGAGCTTCTCGAACTCACCGCGGTCCAGGAGAGGGCACGACGCCGACAGCGCATCGACGAGCAGGCGGCCAGGCTCGGAGTCCAGATGGTCCTGCCATTGGGACTCTGCTTCCTGCCTGCCTTCATCCTGCTCGGAGTCATTCCGGTGGTCCTAGGCCTGATGCAGGAACTGGCGTAGCCTGAGCCTCATGCTGGTCGCCTTCTCCGTCGCCCCTGCCACCGCTGACACCCCCGAGGGGTCCGTCAGTGCCGCCGTCGCCGAGGCGGTCCGCATCGTGCGGGCCTCGGGGCTTCCGCACGAGACCACCTCCATGTTCACCACCCTCGAGGGTGAGTGGGATGAGGTCTTCGAGGTCATCCGCCGCGCGACCGACGCCGTGACAGCGGTCAGTTCGCGCGTGAGCCTGGTGATCAAGGCAGACATCCGGCCCGGATTCACCCACCAGCTGACCGAGAAGGTCACCCGACTCGAGCAGCAGCTCAACCGCGAGTAAGCAGCTCCAGCTCCGCACGCAGATTGACCCGCGCCTGCTGCTCCCACCGCGCTCTGCCCGTAGCGGTGCGGAACAGCGCCGGCCGCTCCAGCAGTCGCTGCAGCACCTGGGCGCGGCCTTGGCGGAAGTCCGCCTCTGCCACGTGCTGGTAGTCCTGGCGCACCGCTTCGGTGTACTGGGTGTACCGAGCCGGGTCCTGCGCCAGGATCTGCAGGTCGGCGTCCACCAACACCGCACCGTTGCGATCATTCGGGAGAGGGTCATGCGTCTCGGTGACCCGGACTAGTCGCGCCGCCTCGCTCACCGCTGCTGAACCCAGCACGGGCTCCAGCCGCGTCTCGGCGAGCCGCGCTGAGGCCTCTTCGTCCGACCCCGGGGCACCGGAGTAGACGGCGTCGTGGAACCATGCGGCCAGAGCCACCGTGGGGCGCTGGGCGTGCGCCAGTTCCCCGGCGCGGTCGAGCGTGCCCACGCCGCGCAGCACGGCCGCGAGATGCGTCATCGCGTGATAGCTGCGGTGTGGTTCAGCCCACCGGTCCAGCAGTTCCTCCCCGAGCAGCTCCCAATGCCGGTCGAAGTCCCTGGCCGGGGAGGGTGCGGCGTCGTCGTCGGCCTTCTCCTCGGCGGTCTTCAGAGTCTGGCCCAGACGGGACCAGGCCCGGGCGAGGTTCGGACGCAGCTTCTCCGGTCGGTGCGCGGCGGGGATGCGCAGCCCGCAGCGCAGCAGGATCCTGGTCAGCTCCCGGCCTGAGACGGGGACGGCGCCGCGGGAGACCAGATCCTCGTATCGGTGTGCCGGCACGTCGTAGTGATCCTGGTCGAAGGCACGGATGCTGATGCCTGCCGTCGCCGCGTGGTCGTGCAGCTCATGCAAGGACGTGTCCGAGATCAGATGTGAGAAGACCGTGCCATGCGCGGGCCAGCTGGGCGGGTCGATATAGACAGTCATCTGCTCCCTAGTTCCTCGCCTTTATGGCTCGCGGATTTCACTGCGCGGAAGTCACGAAACACCCTGATCATCAGTATGAGTCAGTCTAAGGACGAGATCCGCAGAGCCCCTAAGTGGCACATGCCACTGTAAAGTGTCTGAATACACCCCGCACCGTGTATGTATGACAGCTTTTGCGAAACTTTCAGATTGCTCAACGCACCAAAGATCACTGCACCAAGAAATCACTCGACTGAGGAGAAGACTCATGAAGATGCGTCGCACCGCCATTGCGGTCACAGCTGCCGCCGCCCTGACTCTGTCCGCCTGTGGCGGAGGAGAGGACGAACCCGCCGAGGGAGAGGCCGCCACCGGAGATGAAGACAGCTACACGAACGAACTGACCTTCGGCACCGGCAGCACCGCCGGCACCTACTTCCCGCTCGGCGATGAGCTTGCGGCGATCTACCAGGACAACATCGAGGACGTCAGCGTCTCCGCCATCGAGACCGGCGGCTCCGCAGACAACCTGGGTGGCATCTACCAGGAAGAGATGCAGCTGGGCCTGACTCAGAATGACACCGCTGCCAGCGGAGTCGCCGGTGAGATCCCGGACCTCGAAGATGTGCAGCTGGACAACTTCGGCTGGATCTCGAACCTCTACCCTGAGGCCGCGCACATCATCGTCCGCGAAGACTCCGGCATCGAGTCCATCGAGGACCTCGAGGGTCAGACCATCGCCGTCGGTGACGCCGGCTCGGGAACTCGCGCCATCTCCGACGCGATCCTTGCAGCCCACGGGATCGAAGAGGGCGACTACACCGCTGAGGTGGCGGACTTCGGATCCTCCACGGACATGCTCGCCGACAGCCAGATCGACGCCTCCATCTTCGTGGTGGGCACCCCGGTGGCCGGTCTGACTCAGCTGGCAGCCTCCACCGATGTGCGGCTTCTGGGCATCGAAGATGACATGACCGACGCGATCTCCGAGAACTCCGGCGCCGAGTCCTATGACATCTCCGCAGATGCCTACGACTTCCTCGACGAGGACGTCACCACCGTCTCGGTGTTCGCGGCTCTTGTCGCTTCCACCACCCAGGTCAGCGAAGACCTCGCCTACGAGATCACCGCAGCGACCTTCGAGAACGCCGGCGACATCACACTCGAGGTCGGCGAGAACATCACGGAGGAGAACGCACTCACCGGCATCGGCGATGTGCCGCTGCACCCTGGTGCGGAGCGTTACTTCGAAGAGCAGGGCATTGACCTGCCGTGACACGCAGCACTGCTGAAAAGCGTTCCCCGGCTCCTGCTGATGAGCAGGAGCCGGGGGTCGGCGCCGAGGAGAGGGCGGCCGAGGTCCTTCGGCAGCACGACACCTCCAGCCGGTTCCGCACGGATCTGGGCTTCTGGACATGGATCGTGGGCGGCATCTCCGTGGCCTTCACGCTCTACCACCTCTACTACGCGCTGGAGCGGCCCTTCACGGGCTGGATCCACGGCGCCATCCACTTGGGCGGCGCCACCTCGCTGGTGTTCATGCTCTACCCGGCGAGCAAGCGGCTGCTCAACGCAGAGTCCAGCGGAGTCCTCTGGAAGGACCTGCTCCTGGGTCGCGGACGCGGCGTCCCGTGGTACGACGCGCTGCTCGCGGCCGCCGGCATCGCGGTCAACCTCTACATCGTCTTCCGCTACGAGTACCTCGTGGGCAATGCGGTGCAGATCCTCGGCTTCAGCAACCTCGACTACACCGTCGCGGTCGCCGGCACGCTGCTGGTGCTGGAGGCGACCCGCCGCTGCGTGGGTCTGCCCATCGTCATCATCGCCAGCGTGGCCATCGTCTACGGGATCTTCGGCAATCTGAGCCCGATCTTCCCGCACCGCGGCCGGTCCTGGGATGCCTTTGCCACCGAGACCTTCCTCTCCACGCGCTCGATCTTCGGCACTCCGCTGCAGGTCTCCGCAGACTTCATCTTCTTGTTCCTGCTCTTCGCCGTGGTGCTGCTGCGCACGAACATCGGCCAGTTCTTCAACGACCTGGCCTTCCGTGCGGCCGGCAAGTACACCGGTGGACCGGCCAAGGCCGCCGTCGCCGCCTCGGGTCTCCAGGGCATGGTGTCAGGGTCCTCCGTGGCGAACACCGTGGCCTCGGGCTCCTTCACGATTCCGATCATGAAGAAGGCCGGCTTCAAGCCGCATTTCGCCGCCGCCACCGAGGCCACGGCCTCCACCGGCGGGCAGCTGATGCCGCCGATCATGGGCGCTGCGGCGTTCATCATGGCGCAGAACGTGCCCAACGTGGAGTACAACGAGCTGATCGTCATCGCGATCATTCCCTCGCTGCTCTACTTCCTGGGTGCCTTCCTCTCGGTGCACTTCGAAGCGAAGCGCCAGCACATCCGCGGCATGCCCGTGGAGGAGCTGCCCAGCATCCGCGGGCTGATCACGCGGATCGACCTGCTGCTGCCCCTGGTGGTCATCGTGGGCACGCTGCTCTCGGGGCTGACCCCCACCCGTGCGGCGCTGCTGGGCATCGGCACAGCCATCGTGCTGAGCTTCTTCCGTTCATCCACCAGGCTCAACCTCCGTGGCTTCATGGAGCTCTTCGTCGCCGCGGCGCGCACCGCGCTGCCGGTGATCGCAGCCTGCGCCACCGCCGGAATCGTCGCGGGCACGGTCACGGCCACCGGCCTGGGCGGCCAGCTCGGCCGCGGCCTCGTCGCGATCGCAGGAGGCAACTTCCTGCTGGTGCTCTTCTTCGTGATGATCGCCTGCATCATCCTGGGCATGGGCCTGCCGACCACCGCGAACTACGTGGTCACCGCCTCGGTGGCGGCACCGATCTTGTACAACAACTTCGATGTCCCGCTGATCGCGGCCCACATGTTCGTGTTCTTCTTCGGCATCCTGGCGGACATCACTCCGCCGGTCTGCCTCGCGGCCTACGCCGGCGCCGGCATCGCGAACGCGAACCCGATGCGGGCAGGTGTGGCCGCGGTGAAGATCGCGCTGGCCGGCTTCCTGATCCCGTATGTGTTCATCCTGCAGCCGGCACTTCTGCTGCAGGGCAGCTGGGATGAGCTGACCGTGTCGCTGCTGACCGTGATCGTAGGAATGATCGCGCTCGCCTCCGGGCTGGCGGGTTATCTGTTCCTCCGGGCCACGATCATCGAGCGCGTGCTGCTGATCGCGGGTGGCCTGCTGCTGATCTACCCGGATCTGCTGATCTCGGTGGTCGGCATGGTCGCCCTCGCCATCGGCGTGGTTCTGCAGTTTGCCCGCCGTGGTCGAGGAGATCCCGAGCCTGCGGACAAGGACTCCGACGACGACGCGCCCACCGAGGCTAGAACCACCACCGTGAGCGCGGACGCCGCGCCTCGCGGGGCCTGATCGGCTCGGCTGCCGCAGCGCAGCATTCGTATGGCAGCAAAGACTGAGGGCCCGACCGGATACCGGTCGGGCCCTCAGTCTTTGCTCGCGGCGGCGGTCTCCGTGCGTTATTCGCCGCCGAGGCTGAAGCTGGCCTCCAGCTCCTGATCGGAGTAGGTGCGGAACGCGACCATCGTCTCGGTGTCGTGCACGGTGGCGACCTTGGCGATCTTCGCCGGCACCAGATCGCTGAGATCCTCGAGATTCGGCGTCTTGACCATCGCGACGAGATCCCATTTTCCGGTCACGGAGTACACCGCCTGGACCTCTTCGATATTGGCGATGTCCTGCGCCGATTCGGGGATCCGGTGCGGATCGGTCTTCATCATGACGAATGCGGTGACCATGTCTCTGAACTGCCTCTCTAGGCGCGGGATGCGACGCCGATGATGTTCCTCGAGCTCGTTCTAGGTGTCAGGATACTGCGCCGCTTGGCTCGGGTGCTGATTCGCGGAGGTGCTGCCGAGTCAGACCTGGAAGCGCTGCTGTCGAGTCTCATGGGCGGCGATGACCTCGGTGCGCACGCTGTGCCCGAGCCCGGCGACGGTGGGCACCTGGACGATGCCCTGCTCGGCGGTGACCGGTGGATCGATGATGTCCTCGGCGTAGTACTTCTCCGAAGCCGAGACGTCCGAAGGCAGGGTGAATCCGGGCAGTGAGGAGATCGCCACGTTCGCCGCGCGCCCGACTCCGAACTCATGCATCCCTCCGCACCAGACAGGCCAGCCGGCTTCTGAGGCCATGGCGTGCGCGTCCCGGGCGGCGCTGAGCCCGCCCATCCGTGAGACCTTGATGTTCAGCACGTTGCCGGCCTTCAGCGCCAAGGCGGTGCGCAGGTCATCGAGGGTCTCCACGGATTCGTCCAGGCAGACGGGGGTCTCGATCTCCGCGGTGAGCAGCGCGTGGTCGAGGAAGTTCTTCGGCGCGAAGGGCTGCTCGATCATGGTCAGCTTGAACGGGTCCAGAGAGCTGAGCACCTCAAAGGCCTGCTCGCCGCCCGGCTCCTGGCTTCCCGGGTAGGCGCCGTTGGCATCCACATGCACGTCCAGGTCCGGAAATGCCTCGCGGACTGCGCGCACGGGCTCCACATCCCAACCTGGCGCGATCTTGAGCTTGACCCGGGGGTAGCCCGACTCCACATGGCGCGTGACCTCGGCGAGGAGCGCCTCGATGCTGGGCTCGATGCCGAGCGAGACCCCGGCGACGACGGATTCGCGCTCACCCCCGAGTGCACGGGCCAACGGGATCGATTCCGCGGCGCTCCACATCGCCCACGCCGCCATCTCGACGCCGGCCTTGGCGAAGAAGTTGCCGCGCACCTTGCCGTAGAGACCCGCGATCTCGTCAGGATGCTTCCAATCTGCGCCGAGCACGGCGGGGATCAGATGCTCCGTGGCGGTCTGCCACGCCGTCGTCGTCGTCTCGGGGGCGTAGAACGGGCCGGCGGGGGAGGCGATCTCGCCCCAGCCGACGGTCCCGTCCGCGTCGATCATCTCGACCAGCAGGTGTCGCAGCGAGGACTTGCGGTGAGAGCTGGTCTCGAAGGCATGTCGCAGGGGAAGTTCAACATCGTGGAGCACAATCTCGACGGCGCGCATCAGATATACAGTCCCATCTCGTGGATCAATGATTCTCTTTCGGTCAGCCGACGGCGGCTGCCCTTGGCGCTTGCCGTGGTCAGAGCGGTCAGCAGGTGGATCACGGCGACGACGCCGGTGGCGGAGTCGGTCACGGAGTCAGAGTTCGTCGGCACGATCACGGCTTCGCTGCAGTGGGCCACCAGCGGGGAATCCGCCGAATCGGTGACTGCCACCACGGCCCCGCCTCGATGGGCGAAGGCCTCCGCGAGCTGTGCCGTCTCTCGGCGGTAGCGGCGCATGGAGAAGGCGACGAGCACATCGGTGCTGCGCACATCGGTGAGCACGTCGATCCCACGGGTGCCCAGCCCATCGATCAGGGACACCTGGGAGACCCCGTGGGAGAGGTCGAGATCCAACAGGTGGGCGAACGCAGCCGAGCGTCCGTGGCCCACGATGAACCGGCGTCGGGCTCCGGCGATGACACCGGCCGTGCGGGCCAGCGCGTCGTCGTCCTCGATCCCGGCGAAGACCCGTTCCAGGTTCTCCCGCTCCTTGCGGATCAGTCGGGCCTGCAGTGATTTTGCGGAGGCACGGGGGGACAGGGTGGCGCCGAATCGGGCGGCGGGGTTGTCCGGGCCGCGGCGGCTGGACCAGCTTTCCTCCGGGGAGGTGCTGAGGTCCCGCTCTGTGCGGGTGCTTTCGGGGCTCATGCGGGGCGCAGAAAGCTGTAGACCGCGAGGTCCTCGGTGATCCGATGGCAGGAGGTCGCCATGAAGCCATGTTCGAAGAGATCGCTGAAGCGGGTGCGGAGCAGGTCGATCACCTCTTCATCGGTGGGCTGCTGCGCGGGGACGACGAGCAGGGCCGCGTCGGGGCGCATCTGGATCTGGCCCGGCTCAGTGAGTTCATCGGTGCCGAGCGCGGCTTCCAAGTTCTCCGCCGCCGCAGAGGAGGCGGGTTCAGCGACAGAGCCGTCCAGCCGCCACTCCACGGTGATCCGGTCCGTGCCGGGCCCCGCGAGGGCGTCCTTCGTGAACCAGCGACCCTGTGCTCCGAGCACGTCGAGGTTGAAGTGTGCGTTGCGGCTGATCATCGGGTTATAGGTCCAGCGCATGCGGCTGGCGCCCTGCCGGTGCGCCACGGCTGCCTGAACGTTCTTCAGCGCTCTGCCGACCCCCTGTCCCTGCAGGTCCTGGGACACCACGGCTGCCTGCGAGAAGTGGTAGATGTGCGGGTCCTCCGTGCTGGTGTCCACCGCTGTCCAGCCGAATGCCATGCCCCGCACGACGCCCGCGGGGTCGACGGCGCCGACCACCGTTCCGCCGTAGGTCAGCAGGTTCTTGAGCAGACGGGCGTTGATTCCCTGATCCTCGCCGCTGTAGGAGAACACGTCGCGGTACAGCCGGCAGGCCGCCTCGAGCTCGGCGTCATCGGTGAGGCTGCGGACGGTGGTGCCGTCTTCGAGGGTGAGTGACTCCGCAAGGGTGGGACCTTCGGGTGCAGCAGTGTCCTGGTCAGTCATGGGATCCTCTCGCAACCTGAATATGTTCTTACGTTGCGTATCATAGCCCTATGGATACCTCATCACCCACGGCTCACCTTGATTTTGCGAGAGATCACCTCGAAGAGACGCTCGAACTTCTGAAACGGATGGTGGAGACAGAGTCTCCGACCGGGGACGCCGCCGGGGTGAGCGAGGTCTGCGCGCAGGTGCGGGAGCTCTTTGCGGAACACGACCCCGAGATCACCGAACACGAGGGGGAGTGGGGCACCCATCTGGTGATGGACATCGCAGGCACCGGGTCGAAGCATGCTGACGCTCCTGTGCTCTTCGTCGGTCACGCCGACACTGTGTGGTCCCGTGGAACTCTCGAGTCGATGCCCTTCCGCATCGAAGAGGGCATCGCCTATGGGCCCGGGTCTTTCGACATGAAGTCGGGATTGTTGATCATGCACCAGGGCCTGAGGCTCAGCACGGCGCTCGGGCAATCTCGGCCCCCTGTCCGGGTGATCGTGGTGGGGGATGAGGAGATCGGTTCCCCGACTTCACGGGAGCTTCTGCTCTCCTGCGCCGAGGGTGTGCGAGCGGTCCTCGGATTCGAGTCCCCCCACCCGGGAGGTGCCCTGAAGGTCGGTCGGCTGGGGAGCACCCGACTGCGACTCGAGGTCACTGGGCGCGCGTCCCATGCGGCGCTGGACCCCGAGGGCGGGGTCAACGCGATCGATGAGCTGGTGGATCAGCTTGCTGGTCTGCGCGGCCTCATCGCCTCGGCGGAGGCAGCCTCTCCGGGAGACGTCCTGTGCAATATCGGGACGGTGACCGGCGGAGGCAAGACCAACGTGGTGCCCGCCTCCGCGTCGGCCGATATCGGCCTGCGGTTTCGCGCCCCGGACGTCGAGGCTCAGGTCCTCGGGGCGATCCAGGACCTGGAACCGATCCGCTCCGGCGGCGAGCTCAGGGTCCGGACGTTGTCCCAGCGGCCGGCATGGCAGGCAGATGACGCCGATCAGGAGCTGCTGGCTCTTGTCGAGGACGCCGCCCAGGAGGTCGGGCTCGATGAGGTGGGAGGTCGACCTGCCGCCGGCGCCGGTGACACGAACTACCTGGGGTCACTGGGACTTCCCACTCTTGACGGATTCGGACCTGACGGCGCAGGCGCCCATGCCGATCATGAACAGGTGCGGATCGAGTCGATCCCCGAGCGCATCGCACTCTTGGCGGCACTGCTGGGCAGGCTCTGAGCGGCCTCTCCCGCTGAGAATGGGTGCGCTCATGACGGGGGCGGTCCGGCACGCGCGGTGCTTCGGCTGATCAGACCGAGGTCCCCGAGACCAGAGGTTTCGATGTTCAGAAACCGCTCCGGCAGGATCGGCACTGCACTCTGCACGAGCACCTCGGTGCCATCCGCGCCGGTCACAGTGCAGCTGGTGAGCTCCACCTGATTGCGCGCGGCCAGTGCTCGCGCCACCGCGCACGGGTCTCCCATGGTCAGTCCACGGGCGGCATCCGCTCCTGCGAGGGCTGAAAGGTCCGCTCCGCGCGCGGCCTGAGCCGAGGAAGCCGCCACCAGGCTCAACGCCTGGATCGCCCCCAGCAGGATGAGCAGCACCATGATCAGCCCCAGCGCGAGGACCGTGCCGGAGCCGCGCTGGTCCTGCAGCGACTCTGTCATCGCGAGTCCTCCACCAGTGCCGTGGCGTCGGACTTCAAGGTTGCCTCGATCTCCAGCCACCCGAGCAGGCGGACAGGCTGGGTGAGGGTCACGGTGACGTAGCGACCTTCCCGGGAGATGCCGACGGCAGTCCCTTCCCCGGCAACCCGCCGCGCGGCAGTTTCAGCGGTTGCGGCGGGCTCCCCGCGAGCAAGCTCCCGAGCCGCAGCCCGCGCTCCCTCCTCCAGGCTGACCTGCGCCGCGCCCTGCAGCGCCATCGAGATCACGAAGAGCAGCACCATGATGACTGCCGGGAGAGCCAGGGCGAACTCCGCGCTGATCGAACCCCTGTCGACTCGGGTGCGCAGATCAGAAGGAGAGCGCACGTTCGACGATGCCGGTCAGCAGGCCGCGCGCAGTGTCCGAGCTCACCACGGCCACGAGCAGCCCCGCGAACCCGACTGCCGCCAGCATGACGATTCCATACTCCGCGGTGGCCAGGCCATCCTCCTCGCGATGAATCTGCTGTCCCCACGTGCGCAGGTTCCCCGTGTGTGGCAGGGCTGACTGCTGCGCCTCGAGCGTGAGCGACTGGTTTCGCGTCTGTGGTCTCTCCATGACCGTTCCTTCCGCTGGGGCTGCCCGGACTATGAGGTCTTGGGCGGCTGTCGACGCCTGCTGTGTGCAGGTCGCACCAGTTTCGGCCACGGACGAGGAGTGGGGGCTGACGGCGAGCCAGCTGTGGAGAGTCAGACGCTCGCGGGAGTTTCGCGTCGGCTGGGGCAAAGCACACGCCCCTCGGCCCCGCGCTCTTCCTCCCCACGCTCCGCCGTGTTCCTCCGCGTTTGTCGTAGAGCTAAGGCATTGTCGTAGCGCTATAGCTCTACGATTCGCTAGAGCTCTACGATAATCCGGCGGAGCGGGGGATGAGGCCTTCGCGGCCGCCGGAGACCCATGCCGGATCGAAGCTGCGATCCCCGTGGACCTGTGCGGCCAGGCCGTCGAGCAGCGCTGCGACCTCAGCGGTGAGCTCCAGCTCCTCGACGCCGCGCTGCAGCTCATCCCAATGGGATCCGAAGCGGGTGCCGGGGATCGGGGAGATGCTGACCCCGAGGGTGGCCGCCTGGCGGTAGAGCCAGGCGAGGGCGAGCCCTGCCGTGGGAAGCTGCTGCTGCTGAGCGGCTTCTCGCACCTGCGCGGCGAGGGAATGGTTGTGCGCCAGGTTCGCGGGCGCGAACCAGGGGAAGGAGCGGCGCACATCGGTCTCCGCGAGGGCCAGCGGGTCGAACCGATCGGTGAGCAGCCCGCGGCCCACCGGGGAGTAGGGAACGAATCCGATCCCCAGCGTGGCGCAGACCGGCAGAACATGCTCTTCGACGTCCCGCGCGAAGATGCTCCATTCGCTCTGCACCGCGGTGATCGGATGCACGGCGTGGGCCCTGCGGATCTCCTGGGCGGTGGCCTCGGAGAGTCCGATCCGCCGCACCTTGCCCGCCGCCACGAGGTCGCTCATGGCCCCCACGCTCTCCTCGATCGGCGTCTCGGGATCCACCCGATGCAGGTAGTACAGGTCCACGTGATCCGTGCCCAGGCGCGTGAGGCTCTCATCGATCTGTTCCTTGATGTACGCGGCGTCCCCGCGCGCTCGCCTCTTTCCGGCGCCGGCGCCCTTCTCGATGCCCACCTTCGTGGCGAGGACGAACTCCTCGCGGCGGTTCCTCAGAAATCTGCCGACCAGGCGTTCACTCTCCCCGTCACCGTAGATGTTGGCGGTGTCGAGGAAGTTGATGCTGCGATCCTTCACGTGGGTGAGGATGTCAGAAGCCTCTGCCTCGCTGATGGAGCCATAGGCGCCGGCCAGCGACATGGCGCCGTATCCCAGCGCTGAGACCTCAAGTCCGTGGGGGCCGCTTCCCAGAGTGATGGAACGAAGAGTCATCGAGAGTCCTTCAGTTGTTCGGAGCTGCGTTCATTCGGAGCTGTGGTCAGGGGCGTGGACTGTCTGCCTCGCTCAGCGGCGCATGACCTTCCGGGCCGCCCAGTTGCCCACAAGCTGCAGCGACTGGACGAAGAGGATCACGACGATCACCGCCAGCCAGGTCACCTCAGGCCGGAACCTGTTGTAACCCTCGACGATGGCGAAGTTGCCGATGCCGCCGCCGCCGATGATCCCGGCCAAGGCCGACATATCCGTCAGTGCAATGATGACAAACGTATACCCAAGGATCAGCGGTCCCAGTGCTTCTGGGAGCAGCACGGTGAGGATGATACGCAGCCGGGAGGCCCCCATGGCGCGGGCAGCCTCGATCACCCCCGGGTCGATGGAGACCAGGTTCTGCTCCACGATGCGCGCGATCGCGAAGGTAGAGGCCCAGATCATCACGAAGATCACCGCATCGTTGCCGATCCCGGAGCCGATCACGAAGATGGTGACCGGTTGCAGCGCCGCGATGAGGATGACGAAGGGGACCGGACGGATCAGGTTCACCACGAAGTTCATCGCCATCCAGGCAGGCCGGTTCGAGAGCAGCCCGCCCTCCCGAGTGGTGTAGAGCGTGAGACCGATGACGAGTCCGACGAAGCCGCCGAGCAGGAACGCCCAGGCCACCATGTAGATGGTGTCGAAGATCGCTTCAATCAGCTCAGGTCCGTAGTAGCCCCAGTCCAGGGCTCGATAGGTGTCGATCATGCGTGCACCTCCTGCACCTCTCCGGCGGCGTTGAGCGCCGCGACGAAGGCCGTCACCGCGTCAGACTCCCCGTCCACCGCCAATGTCAGCAGCCCGTAGGAGGCGTTCTTGGTGGTGCTCATTCCGCCATGGACGATCTCGAAGGAGACCCCATGGGTCGCCGCCTCGCCCAGAACGGCGCTGACCGCCCCGGCATTCTGCAGCGAGACGATGATCAGCCGCCCCGAGCTGTGACGTCGGATCCACTCGACATCCTCGACCGAGGGACGGTTCTTCAGCGCGGCACCGACGAAGCTGGCATCCTTCGTCTCCCGCGGACTGGAGAAGACGTCGTAGACGAGACCGGTCTCCACGATGCGTCCCTGATCCATCACCGCCACCCGGTCGGCGATGGATCTGATGACCTCCATCTCATGGGTGATGGCCACGATCGTGATGCCCAGCTCCTCATTGGCCCGGCGCAGGAGCTGCAGCACCTCGGCGGTGGTCTTGGGGTCCAAAGCGGAGGTGGACTCGTCCGCGAGAAGGATGTCCGGCTTGGCGGCCAGGGCCCGAGCGATGCCCACCCGCTGCTTCTGACCACCGGAGAGCTGCTCGGGGTGCTGCTCGGCCTTCTCGCTCAGGCCGACGAACTCCAGGAGCTCCGCCACCCGGGCATCACGATCGCTCTTCTTCCACCCCGCCACCTTCAGCGGATACGCCACGTTGCCGGCGACGTCTCTGGAATGGAAGAGGTTGAACTGCTGGAAGACCATGCCGATGCGGGAACGCACCTTGGCCAGCTGGCCCTCACGCATTGCCGATATCTCCTGATCCAGCACGTGGACCGAGCCGGCCGTCGGGCGTTCGAGCCCGTTGATGAGCCGGATCAGCGTCGACTTGCCGGCCCCGGAGAAGCCGATGACGCCGTAGACCTCACCGCGGTCGACGGTGAGGCTCACGTCGTCGACCGCGGTGATGGTCTTGTTCCCTGTGCCGAACGTCCGAGACACGTTGCGGAACTCGATGAGCGACGCTGAGCTCACGCGTCGTCCTCTTCTTCGGACTCGTCGGCCCCTGATTCCTCACCGGCGCCGCCGTCGGTGCTTCGCAGCGAGTCCTCGTAGTCGACCAGCGACTCCTGGAGCTGTTCCGGGGTGACCTCTGAAGCCGGAACCGAGGTGCCGGCGGAGAGGTCTGCCTCGATCTCGAGAACTCGCTCATCGTGATAGACCGCCGCGATCTCACGGAGCGCCTCGTTGTCGCTGTCCTCGGCGCGGGTGACGAAGGCGTTGATGTAGGGGAACGCCGCGGCTTCGGTCGGATCATCGGCGAAGATGCCGTCGCCGTCCGGGTCCAGCTCCGCGTCCTGGGCGAAGTTGTTGTTGATGACCGAACCCTCGACGGATTCCAGCGCGTTGACGGTCTGCTGCGCGGCGACGGGCTGCACCTGCACGGTGGAGGCTTCTTCATCGATGTGTCGCGGCTCGGGCTGGCGATTGTCCTCGGACAGCTCGACCAGTCCGGCCGCCACCAGCACGTTGATCGCTCGTCCCTGGTTGACCGCGTCGTTGGGGATGGCGATGGTGTCCCCTTCGGAGAACTCGCTGACATCGTCGTACTCATTGGAGTAGAGGGTCAGCGGCACGGCGGCGGTGGAGCCGATGGGCTGGAGGTCTTCTCCGGAGCTGACGTTGTAGTCCGCCAGATAGGCGATGTGCTGGAACCAGTTCGCGTCGATGTCCCCGTTGGTCAGCGCCGGGTTCGGCTGGGTGTACTCGGTGAACTCGACCAGCTCGATCTCGTAGCCCAGCTCCTCCTCCGCGATGCGTTCGACTTCGCGATGGCTCTCATTGGCGCCGACGACGCCGATGCTGAACTCCTGCTGATCCGCAGGTGCGGCCTCGGCTGCGTCGCCGCCCCGATCGAAGACGCTGCAGCTGCTCAGCGCCAGGGCCAGTGTGGCGCCGAGGGCAAGGACGCTGCGCCCGCGAGAGCGGCGGACGGCGGGCAGGGCAGGGTTGTGCTGATGGGTGTTCATGGATGTGGTCCTTAGACGTCAGGAGGGCAAGAGGTGCCCGGGAGATGACAGGGGTCACCCGCAGTGCATGGCGGGGGCGCTCGCGGTGAGTCCGCGAACGTGAGGTGCGCATAGAGGCGCACCGCTGAAGAGGGGTTCCTTTCGACACTGCTCTTGCCTGTCCCAGTCAGCGCCGCCGTCGAACTTCAAAGTTCAATCAGTGGCGAGGACAGGCCGCTTCGTGATCCGGGACCACCCTTGAACATGGGGTTGGTGAGTGACCATAAACGGATCGTCGGATTGCCGCATTCATGCGGATCTCCAGGTCACTTCTCGTGAAGCTGTACCGATCCTAACCCAGGTCAGCGTCCTGCGCACATCGATTCATCATTCGTCACGCAGGATCTATGTTCACCGGCGCGAGTCGAGGGAGTCCGTGTCCTCCGCCGCAGGCTGGGCGGCGAGGATGGCGCGCAGCAGGTTCAGTGCGGGGTGCTTCTCCAGCGGGTTGTTCCGGTTCCCGCACTTCGGCGACTGCACACAGGAGGGGCATCCGGTGGCGCATTCGCAGCCGGAGATGGTCTCCGCGGTGGCGCCGATCCATTCCGCCGCCAGCTCGAAGCCGCGCTGAGCAAATCCTGCGCCGCCGGGGTGTCCGTCGTAGACGAAGATGGTGGGCAGCTCGGTGTCGCGGTGCAGGGCCGTGGACACGCCGCCGATGTCCCAGCGGTCCCCTGAGGTCAGCAGCGGCAGCAGGCCGATCATGGCGTGTTCGGCGGCGTGCAGCGCGCCGGGAATCTGTTCCGGAATGACCCCGGCGGCCGAGAGCGCCGTCTCGGGCGCGGTCATCCACATCGCCTGCGTGCGCAGCGAAGACGGCGGCAGGTCCAGCGGCTCGTCGGAGAGCACCTCGGAGGAGCCCAGCGCCTTGCGCTGGAAGCCGACCACGGTGCTGGTGACCTCGACCATGCCGCTGTGCAGCCGGAAACGCCCCCAGTCGACCGCCTCCTGGACCTCCAGCACCTCTATCGAGGTGGTCTCCCGTGCCTGCGTGTAGTACGGCGGGGTCGCGGGGAAGACCAGCACCGCGTTGTTCTGCTGGTCCAGCTCCTCGACCACGTAACTGCGCCCCTGATGGACGTAGACCGCTCCGGGGTGGGCCTGCGGCTGTGCCTGCGCCGAGCCCATGTCGCCGATCACGGTGCCGTCCTCGGTGTTGACGATCGTGAAGGGGCCGCCCCCGTCGGAGCGCAGCTTGACCCAGGAGGCGGCCGAGACGTCGTCGTGGGCGAAGAACCAGCCGCGGGGACGTCGACGCAGGTGCCCCTGCTCGGTGAGCGAGTCGATGAGCCATCGGCCAGGGTCGAAGAGCTCGAGATCGTCCCGGGTGAGCGGCAGCTCCTGGGCGGCCGCGAGGATGTGCGGCGCCGCCACATGCGGATTCGAGGGATCGGTGACCGCATCCTCCACCGCCGTGTCGAAGATGGCCTCGGGATGGTCCAGCAGATAGGAGTCCAGCGGATCGTCCCCGGCGATGAAGAATGCGGCGCCGCGCTGACCCGAGCGCCCGGCACGGCCGAGCTGCTGGAAGAAGGACGCCCGGGTCCCAGGCCAGCCCGCGATGATCACGGCGTCCAGCCCGGAGATGTCGATCCCCAGCTCGAGCGCGGGAGTGGAGGCGACGCCGAGCAGCCGTCCCTCACGCAGGGCGTCCTCGAGCTCCCGCCGCTCCTCCTTCAGATAGCCGGAGCGGTAGGCCGCCACCCGTCCGCGCAGGTCGACGTCGACCTCTGCCAGTGAATCAGCCGCGATCTGAGCGATCGTCTCGGCTCCCCGGCGGGACTTGATGAACGCGAGCGTGCGGTGACCCGCGACGACGAGGTCGGTGAGGATGTCGGCGGCCTCCACCGTGAGGCTGCGCTTGAGCGGCGCCGCATTGTCTCCCTTGAGCTCAGAGGTCGTGGCCTCCCAGAGGTAGACGTCGACCGCTCCGTGCGGGGAGGCGTCCTCGGTGAACGCCTCCACGGTCTCCTCCGCGTGTCCGATGAGCCGGGAGAACGACGCCGCGGGGTCACCGCTGGTCGCCGAGGCTCCGGTGAAGATCGGTTCGGCCCCGTAGTGGGCGCAGATGCGCCGGAGCCGCCGAAGCAGCAGGGCGATGTGCGAACCGAAGATCCCCCGACAGGTGTGCGCCTCGTCGATGATCACGTAGCGCAGCCGGGCGAAGAACCTGGCCCAGGCCCGATGATTCGGCAGGATGCCCACATTGAGCATGTCCGGATTGGTCAGCACCACATTGGCGTGCTGACGCACCCAGCGGCGCTGTTCGGGATCGGTGTCGCCGTCGTAGGCCGCGGGGCGGATGCCCGATTCGGGTCCCTCGGCCCCGGTCGCCTCGGCGAGCTGGCTCAGCGCATCGAGCTGATCAGCAGCCAGAGCCTTGGTGGGGGAGAGGTAGAGCATGGTCGCTCCGAGGCCCGCAGAGGCGGCTGCTCCACGGGCCGCCCCGACGGGTCCGCCGCAGATCTCGGAGAGCCCGGGCAGCTGCGTGCCCAGGGACTTCCCGGAGGCGGTGCCGGTGGCGAGAATGGTGTGCCGACCCGCGTGCAGCGCGTCGGCGGCCTGCACCTGGTGGGTGTAGAGCCCGGTGACACCGAGCTGCCGGTAGCCCGCTCGCAGGCTGCTCGGCACCCACTCCGGCCAGGGCGCTGTCTGCGCCTGTCTGGCGGGGAGCGTGCGCACATGCCGGAGCGGACCGGCATCCTCGACCTCCGAGGGCAGTCCGGCACGGCGCAGCAGCTCATAGGGTTCCTGATCGGGCATCACCCCTCAGGCTACGTCAGCCGCGCACCCGCCTCCGCCCGGGAAACGGAGCACTCCGGAGCGAGACCCAGCACCGCTGGCCCGGCCCCGTCACGGATCCCCGCTGCTCAGCTGTTCAGGTCGTCGAACTGCGAGTGGCTCGGCCGGATCCGTCCGCCTGAGGTGGCGCCGTAGACATGCACGTCACCGAGCAGCGTCCAGCCGAGGTACTCGTAGAGCTCCTGGCCGTCGGCGGTGGCCACCAGCAGGCCCTCCTCCACGTCATGCTCGTGGGCGATCGCGATCAGCGCCCGGGTCACGAAGGTGCCCAGGCCCCGACGGCGGTAGTCGTCGTTGGTGTAGATCCGGTCGAGGATCGCGTAGTGGTCCACAGTCGCGACCCGTCCGCGTGCGGCGACCTTCTCCCCGTCCCGCACGGTGAACAGCGTCCATCCGTCGTGATCGTCGCGGCTGGTGGTGAAGCCTTCCGGAGTGATCGGGTCCTCGACGTCCTGGGTCTCCATGTCCACGACCATCAGCTTCTCTTCATCGCTGATCAGCTGCAGGCCATCCACGGGGTTCTGGCTCAGCGAGGGCGCCCCTGGCTCGGCGATGACGGTCAGCAGACGGGCTGAGTCCTTGGCGACTGCGGAGGCGATCTTGCGCAGATCGGTGTCCTCGGGGGCGTACAACACGTACTCCCATTCGTCGGAATCCCCGGAACGCAGGGCGGAATGGACGTTGCCCTCGTGCTGCACGTCGTAGTCGTGCGTCCTTGCCCATCCGGTCACCCAATCGCGGACAAGTGCGTCGCTCAGCTCAGAAGTCATGGTCCGACCATACAAACAAAATGCGCTCCACCGTGAGGGGCAGGGACAACGAGTTCATAAAGATGTTGTGCAGAACTATCCTTGAGGGGTGAGCATGTCCCGAATAGTCCTGTATTACACCTTCACTCCGCTGGCCGATCCGGAAGCGGTGAAACTGTGGCAGCACACCCTCTGCCGTGAGCTTGGCCTGAAGGGTCGCATCCTCATCTCCCCGCAGGGCATCAACGGGACTGTCGGCGGCGAGATCAAGGCCGTCAAGCAGTACGTGAAGCAGACCCGGGCCTATGCGCCCTTCCAAGACATGACCTTCAAGTGGTCCGACGGCGGGGCGGAGGACTTCCCCCGGCTCTCGGTGAAGGTCCGTCCCGAGGTGGTGGCCTTCGGAGTCCCTGATGAGATCGAGGTCGACTCCGACGGCGTCGTCGGCGGCGGGGTGCATCTCAAGCCGGAGCAGGTCCATGAACTGGTGGAGCAGAAGCGCGCCGAGGGCGTGGAGGTCTCCTTCTTCGACGGACGCAACGCCATGGAGGCGCAGATCGGCAGGTTCAAGAACGCCGTCGTGCCGGAGACCGAGACCACCCGGGACTTCATCGCCGAGCTCGACTCCGGCAAGTATGACCACCTCAAGGATCAGCCAGTGGTCACCTATTGCACGGGAGGCATCCGCTGCGAGGTGCTCTCCTCGCTGATGCGACGCCGCGGCTTCGAAGAGGTCTATCAGATCGACGGCGGGATCGTCCGCTACGGAGAGACCTTCGGCGACGAGGGCCTCTGGGAGGGCGAGCTCTACGTCTTCGACTCCCGGATGAACACCCGCTTCTCCGCAGAGTCCAAGACCATCGGTGAGTGCACCCACTGCGGCAGCCCCACCAGCACCTTTTATAACTGTATGGACCGAGGCTGCTCCACCCTGCAGCTCTACTGCGATCAGTGCCGCCACATCCCGGAGACCACTCGCTGCCGCACCTGCGAAGTGCGGCTGCAGCAAGACCCGGCCCATCCGAACACCGGGCTGCTGGAGAAGGTGCGCCGCCCATGAGCGCCCCAGCGCCGGGACCCGCACCAGCGCAGGAACCCGCGGCGATGCCGGGACCTGCAGCGACGTCGGCACCGCCAGCCCCGCGCGCCGACACGACGCTCGTGGCCGCCCTGCGCGCGGACCTGAGCGCCGCAGGCTTCAGCCATGATCACCTCGCCGGGCTTCTCGGCGAGGAGGTCCTCTCCGCGCTGGACCGTGATCAGTTCGTGCCGGGTCAGCTGCGCGTGCAGGAGCTGCTTGACGCCGCCGCCGCAGACTCGCTGCCAGCCGAGCCCGCCGCGGTGCTCTCTGGACTGTGGCTCTTCGGCATGGAGATCACCGTCGCCCAGGTTGAGCAGGCGCTGCCGCGGACCGGCATCCAGGGACTGCTCCGGCTCGAGCTGGTGCAGGCTCAGGCGCACGACGACGGCGAGCTGTGCCGCCCCAGCGTGGATCTGCGGCCCTACCAGGCGGAGCAGCAGGACGGGGTGGCCGACCTCTGGGTCGCCAGCGACCTCTCGTCCCACCAGCTGCAGGGGGCGCTCCCGGCAGAGCATGTGCTGGGCATCGGCCGGGCGAGCCTGACCCTGGCCGCCTCGATCCACCGACGCCCGGTGAGCACGGCGCTGGAGATCGGCACGGGCTGCGGCATCCAGCTGATGCACCTGCTGAACCACGCTGAACACGTGGTCGCCACCGACCTGAGCGCCCGCGCGCTCGACTTCACCGCATTCAACCTGCTGCTCAACGCGCCCGAGCTGCGGCTCGATCCCGAGAACCTCGGCGCCCGGGTGCAGCTGCTCGTGGGCAGCCTCTTCGACCCGGTGGCCGAGCGCACCTTTGACCTGATCGTCTCGAATCCTCCTTTTGTGATCACCCCACGCCCCGCGGATGAAGATCCCGCGGCCCGGTACACCTACCGGGACGGCGGCCGTCGCGGGGACCTGCTCATGGAGGAGCTGATCAGCCAGCTGCCGCGGTTCCTCAGCGACGGCGGCACAGCCCAGCTGCTGGGGAACTGGGAGATCCCGGAGGGCGCCGACTGGGACACGCGTCCCCGGCTGTGGTGTGAGCAGCTTGAGGGCGAGGCCCCCGTGGATGCCTGGTTCATCCAGCGTGATCAGCAGGACGCCGACGAATATGCCGAGACCTGGCTCCGGGACGCCTCCACCGAGCGTGACATCGCGCAGTACCGTCTCCGCTATGCCGCGTATCTGCAGGACTTCGACTCGCGAGGTGTCGAGGCCGTGGGATTCGGCATGATCTGGATGCGTCGGCGATCCGCTGCCGACGCCGCAATGATGAATCCCTGGCGTCGCTTCGAGGAGATCAGCGGTCCCGTGGACCAGCCGCTGGGACCGGTGATCGGCGGCACGGTCGCCCGGGCCGAGGCGGTGGCGCGAGACGCTGAAGCCGTGCTCGACTCGGCGCTCGTCGTGGCCGGTGATGTCACCGAGGAGCGCCATCAGCGCTTCGGCGCCGTTCACCCGGAGGTGATCGTCGCACGTCAGGGCGCCGGCCTGCGGCGGAGCCGCCCGGTCTCCAGCGCAGCGGCAGGTCTGCTGGGCGCCGCCGACGGCGAGTTCGCCGCAGCTCAGCTGGCCACGGCGGTGGCCTCGCTCATGGATGATCAGCCTGCAGACGGCGCGGATCTCGAGCAGGCTCTGCGCACCGAGACGCTGGAGCTCTATGTGGAGGGATACCTCACGCGGTCTTGATTCCTGCGGCGTCGGCGTGTTGTGCTCGCTGATATATTGAGCACTCGACGGCCAGCCCGCTGCTCATGCCCCGAGACTGCACCGCAAGAATTCCTCAAGGAGATCAGTGCCCGAAGGCAAGAAACTCGTCATCGTCGAGTCCCCGGCGAAGTCCAAATCCATCGCCAAGTATCTTGGCGATGAGTTCATCGTGGACGCATCCGCCGGGCATATCCGTGACCTGCCACAGCCCTCGGAGCTGCCCACCGATATGAAGAAGGGCCCCTTCGGGCGCTTCGCCGTGAACCCCGACGGCGGCTTCGAACCGTATTACGTCATCTCGGACTCCAAGAAGAAGAAGGTCACCGAGCTCAAGCGCGCGCTGAAGGAAGCCTCCGAGCTCTACCTCGCGACGGACGCCGACCGCGAGGGTGAAGCCATCGCCTGGCACCTGCTGCAGGTGCTCAAGCCCAAGGTCCCCGTCTACCGCATGACCTTCACGGAGATCACCAAGGAAGGCATCACCCGCGCCCTGGACAACGTGCGGCAGATCGACGAGGACCTCGTCGACGCGCAGGAGACGCGGCGCATCCTGGATCGTCTCTACGGCTACGAGATCTCCCCGGTGCTCTGGCGCAAGGTCGGCAAGGGTCTCTCCGCCGGTCGTGTGCAGTCGGTGGCCACGCGCCTCGTGGTGGAGCGCGAGCGCGAGCGGATGGCCTTCGTGCCTGCTGGCTACTGGGACCTCTCCGGCAGCTTCACCACTTCAGCTTCAGAAGAGTTCACCGCCAAGCTCAATGCGGTCGACGGCGCCCGTGTGGCCACCGGCTCTGACTTCAACGATCGCGGCGAGCTCAAGTCCTCGCGCTCCAAGACTGAGGTCAGCGTGCTGGACCAGCAGGCGGCAGAGACCCTCGCCGCCGGTCTGACCGATGCCCAGTTCACCGTGGACTCGGTGGAGGACAAGCCGTACTCCCGAAAGCCGCAGCCTCCCTTCATCACCTCGACTCTGCAGCAGGAGGCCTCCCGCCGTCTGCGGTTCTCCTCCCGGGCGACGATGCAGGTCGCCCAGCGGCTGTATGAGAACGGCTACATCACCTATATGCGTACCGACTCGGTGACGCTCTCGAATGAAGCCATCACGGCTGCTCGTCGGCAGATCACCGAGCTCTACGGGGCCGATCACGCGCCCTCGAGCCCGCGCTACTACTCGAAGAAGAACGAGACCGCGCAGGAGGCTCACGAGGCCATCCGCCCTTCCGGAGACCACTTCCGCACTCCCGGCCAGGTGGCCAGCGAGCTGTCCAAGGACGAATTCAAGCTCTACGAGCTGATCTGGAAGCGCACAGTCGCCTCGCAGATGTCCGACGCCAAGGGCTTCACCGCCTCGGTCCGGCTCAGCGCCCAGGTCTCCGGCGGCTCCATGGCCGGGACCACCGCCACCTTCGGCGCCTCCGGCACCGTCATCACCTTCCCCGGGTTCCTCGCCGCTTATGAAGAGGTCCGCGAGAGCACCGGTGAGGACGAGGACGCCAAGTCGGCGAAGGCCGATAAGCGGCTCCCCAAGCTCGAGACCGGGGAGCGGCTGACCGGCCGCGAGGTCAACGCCAAAGGACATGAGACCACGCCGCCCGCCCGCTACACCGAAGCCACGATCGTGGCCGAGCTGGAGAAGCGCGAGATCGGGCGCCCCTCCACCTACGCTCCGACGATCTCCACGATCATGGACCGCGGCTATGTCACCAAGCGCGGCTCGGCGCTGATCCCCTCCTGGACCGCGTTCAGCGTGATCCGGCTTCTCGAGGAGCACTTCGGGAAGTACGTGAACTATGACTTCACAGCCCGGATGGAGGAGGACCTCGACCAGATCGCGCGCGGCGAGATCGAGCGCGAAGCATGGCTGCAGGGCTTCTACTTCGGTGCCCAGGACGGCGTGGACGGGCTCAAGCACGTGGTGGAGAACCTCGGCGAGATCGACGCCCGAGCCATCAACTCCATCGAGATCGCCCCAGGCGTGAACCTGCGGGTGGGTCGCTACGGACCCTACCTGGAGCGTCCCAACCCTGACGGTGTCGTCACCGCGGAGGGCGAGCTGGAGCCCCAGCGGGCCAACCTTCCCCAGGACCTCGCCCCCGATGAGCTCACCGTGGAGAAGGCTGAGGAGCTCTTCGAACAGGCACAATACTCCGGGCGGGTGCTCGGCCTTGATCCACAGACCGGACGCGAGGTCGTGGCCAAGGACGGTCGCTACGGGCCCTACGTCACGGAGGTCATCGAGGAGATGACCGAGGCGCAGCTCGAGGCCTATATGGAGTCGCTGCCCACCGAGTACTACAAGAACGGCAAGCCCAAGCCGAAGAAGAAGCCGGCCAAGGAGAAGCCCAGAACCGGGTCGCTGCTCAGCGACATGACCCTCGAGACGGTCGATCTCGAGCAGGCCCTGCGGCTGCTCTCGCTGCCCCGCGTGGTGGGCACCGACGAGGACGGCGAGGAGATCACCGCGCAGAACGGTCGGTTCGGGCCGTATCTGAAGAAGGGTTCGGACTCGCGCTCGCTCGAGACCGAGGAGCAGATGTTCACCATCACGCTGGAGGAGGCGAAGGCGATCTACGCCCAGCCCAAGCAGCGCGGCCGGCGTGCAGCTGTGCCGCCGCTGGCCGAGTTCGGCGCTGATCCGACCTCGGAGAAGCAGGTGGTGGTCAAGGACGGACGGTTCGGCCCCTACGTCACCGACGGCGAGACCAACGTGACGGTGCCGCGCAGCGTCTCTCTGGAGACGTTGACCAAGGAACATGCCTATTCGCTGCTGGCGGAGAAGCGTGCCGCGGGCCCGAAGAAGCCCGGAGCGTCGAAGCCTGCCGCGAAGCGGTCCACCGCCAAGTCCCCGGCGAAGAAGAGCAGCGCTGCGAAGAAGTCTCCAGCCAAGAAGACGACGGCGAAGACCGGATCCTAACCGAGGAGTCACCTGATGCGTCTGGGCGTGCTGGATATCGGTTCCAATACCGTGCACCTGCTCCTGGTGGATGCCCACCTGGGAGCGAAGCCTGAGGCTTTCGCCTCCCACAAGCGACCGCTCTCCCTGGTCAAGCACCTGGACGAACAGGGCGCGATCACCGATGAGGGTCAGGCGGAGCTGATCGGCTTCATCGCCGAGGCTGCTCGGTTCGCCGCGCGACACCGAGCCGAGGATCTGCTCTCCTTCTGCACCTCGGCCCTGCGCGAGGCGGCCAACGGAGAGGCAGTCCTGGAGCGCGTGGTGAGCGAGACCGGAGTGGAGCTGACCGAGCTCAGCGGCGCCCAGGAATCTGCCATGACCTTCTTCGCGGCCCGACGCTGGCGCGGCTGGAGCGCCGGAGATATCCTCAACTTCGACATCGGCGGCGGATCCTTCGAGATCGCCTACGGGCGCGATGAGCTGCCCTCCACCGCGGTCTCGGTGCCCCTGGGCGCTGGCCGGCTCACCCGTGACTGGCTCAGCGAGGACCCGCCGAGCAAGGATCAGGCGAAGGCGCTGAAGAGCTACATCCGTGAGGAGCTCGAGGCGGCCCGCCGGGAGTTCCCGGTGCTCAGCGAACACACCGAGGTGCTCGCCACCTCCAAGACGTTCCGCTCGCTGGCCCGGATGACCGGCGCCGCCCCCTCGGCGGCCGGGCCCTACGTGCCTCGGTCCCTCACCCATTCAGAGCTGAAGCCGTTGGCCAAGCGGCTGGGCTCCATGACGGCCGAGGAGCGTGCAGAGCTTCCCGGCGTCTCCACGCTGCGCGCCCGGCAGGTCTTCGCGGGTTCCCTCGTCGCCGAGCAGGCGATGAAGGTCTTCGGCATCGAGGAGCTGCAGATCTGCCCCTGGGCGCTGCGTGAAGGCCTGATCCTGCGCCGGTTGGACTCTCTGGTCCGCGAGGGCGCTGTGCAGGTCCCCGCCGCACCCGGAGTCGGGCATGTGAATCTCGGCCGAGAGCTGCGCAAACCTTCGCGCGGCGACGTCCCCGGTGGCCGCCCGACGGCGGCCGCGGCGGTGGAACATGCCCACTGAGGACGTCCAGCCGCACCCGGCGCACGAGCTGCCACGCATTCCGGTGGCACTGTCCACCTCCTCGGTCTACCCGCTGGGGGTCGCCGAAGGCTTCTCCATCGCCGATGACCTCGGCTATGACGGAGTCGAGGTCATGGTCACCCACCGCAGCGAATCCCAGCAGGCTTCCACGCTCAACGAGTTGTCCTGGCGCTTCGGCCTGCAGGTGATGGCCATCCATGCACCCACGCTGCTGCTCACCCAGCAGGTCTGGGGCTCCGCCTGGGACAAGCTCAAGCGCAGCGCCGCCCTCGCCCAGGAGGTCGGCTGCGGCGTCGTCGTCGCTCACCCGCCGTTCCGCTGGCAGGTCGGTTATGCGGAGGGCTTCGCCGAGGGGATCGCCGAGCTGGAGGCAGAGACCGGGGTGGTCTTCGCCGTGGAGAACATGTACCCCTGGCGTGCAGGCGGACGCGAGGCCACGATGTACCTGCCGCACTGGGATCCGGTGGATCAGCCTTATCCGCACGTGACCTGGGACTTCTCGCATGCGGCCACCGCCGAGGCGGACTCCTACGAGGCGGTGTCCGCGCTCGGTCAGCGGCTGCGCCATGTGCACCTGACCGACGGCTGGTCCAACGGCTTCAAGGATGATCACCTCATCCCTGGGCAGGGTGAACAGCGTGTGGCGGAAGCGATGCAGCTTCTGGCCAAGCCCGACTTCGCCGGGTCCGGATTCACCGGTGTGGTCGCTGTTGAAGTGGCCACCCGCACCGCCCGCAATGTGGGAGATCGGGAGCGCTGGCTGGCCGAGTCCCTCGCCTTCGCCCGCAAACACCTCGGACAGGAGTGAGCATGAGCAGCACCGCAGCACCGCAGCAGAACCCCGCACCCACCGCCGCTCCGCGCGTCGCCATGCTGGGGCTGGGCTCGATGAACGGCGCCATCCTGGCGGGCCTGCTGGCCTCGTCTGTGCAGCCCGAGGACGTGGTCGCGACCACGCGCAGCACCGCCACCGCCCAGGCCCGCGCCCAGGAGCACGGAGTGACCGTGCTGGCTGAGGCCGAGGACCCGCAGGCGAACCAGATCGCTGCCGGACAGGCGGACATCATCTTCCTCGGGGTCAAGCCCCATGGGATCGTCGACCTCGCCGGGTCCATCGCGGACTCGCTGAAGCCGGACGCCGTCGTCGTCTCGGTGGCCGCCGCGATCAGTGTGGAGATGCTGCAGGGCGCCCTCGGGCAGGGACAGCCGGTCATCCGTTCCATGCCCAACACCCCGCTGTCGGTGGGACTCGGAGTGGTCGGTCTGGTTCCGGGGACCCATGCCAGTGAGAGCGACACGCGGCGGGTGCAGGACCTGCTCGCCGCCTGTGGGACCGTGCACGTGATCGAGGAGTCCCAGATCGACGCGCTCACCGGCATCTCCGGCTCCGGGCCCGCCTATGCCTTCTACCTCGCCGAGCAGATGGCCGAGGCCGGCGTCCGGCTCGGGCTTGACCCCGCACTGGCCGCCGATCTCGCCGCGCAGACGGTCTACGGCGCAGGCAAGATGCTGGTCTCCGGCGACGGCACAGCAGACGCAGCAGCGCTGCGCAAGGCCGTCTGCTCACCCAATGGCACCACCGAACGCGCGATCGACGCCTTCGATGAGCATGGCTTCCCTGCGGCGGTGGCCGCCGCCGTGACCGCCAGCGCCACCCGCTCGGCAGAGATCACCGACGAGCTGCGGAACGCACGCTGAACACCCGGTCCAGCGCCTCCGAGGGGCGAGTCTTGATGGTGTGCAGCGCGGCATGAACAGAGGAATACAGTAGTGGCCATGGCGAGGGACACGCGCACAGAGCGCAGCAGCGGAAACGAGGGTGTCCTCAGGGCCCGACTGAGGCAGGGACTCAGGCGTCTCACCGGCACATCGCCGGCCCGTGCCGCCATGATGATCTTCGCGGTCACCATCGCCGTCTTCGCCTCCCTGCTGATGATGCCCTGGTCCACCGTCGCGGGGCGCTCCCCGGAATTCCACGACGCCCTCTTCGTCGCCACCTCCGCCGTGACCGTGACCGGTCTGACCTCGGTGAACACCGCCGATCACTGGTCCTTCGCCGGCGAGCTCGTCATCCTCATCGGCATCCAGGTCGGCGGACTGGGGATCATCACCATCGCGGCGCTGCTGGCGATCTCGGTGACGCGCAACCTCGGGCTGCGCACCCGGCTCGTGGCGCAGGAGGGCGGCATCTCCACCGGTGCGATGGGGGAGACCGGTCAGGTCATCCGCACCGTCGTGATCTGCTCTGCAGTGGTGGAGGCGGCCCTGGCCATGGTGCTGATCCCACGCTTCATCCATCTCGAGGACGACCTGGCCAGCGGCGTGTGGCACGGCCTGTTCTACGCCATCTCCTCCTTCAACAACGCCGGCTTCGTGGTGCACTCCGGAGGCCTTGACGGCTTCGGCGCTGATCCGGTGGTGATCTGGACCATCATGGCGGGCGTCTTCCTGGGCAGCCTGGGCTTCCCGGTGCTGTTCATGCTCTGGCGCAACCGCTGGCACGTGCGCCGCTGGAGCCTGCACACCAAGCTGACCCTGCAGGTCACGCTGCTGCTGCTGGTCGTCGGGGCGCTGCTGTACGGAATCATGGAGTGGTCCAACACCAACACCATCGGCGAGATGAGCGTCTGGGAGAAGGTGCAGAACTCCCTGTTCGCCTCGGTGAACATGCGCTCCGGCGGCTTCTCCGTGGTGGAGTCCAATATGGAGAACTCGGAGACCATGCTGATCTCCGACGCGCTGATGTTCGCCGGCGGCGGCTCAGCCTCGACCGCCGGGGGCATCAAGGTCACCACCATCGCGGTGATCTGGCTCGCCTTCCTGGCGGAGGCCCGCGGCGACGCCGAGTCCACCGCCCACGGACGCACCATCCCCGCCTCGGCCGTCCGGGTTGCGGTCTCGGTGGTGGCCATGGGTGCGACGCTGGTGCTGATCTCCACCGTCTGGCTCATGTACATCACCGGACTCGACATGGGGCGCCCGCTCTATGAGTCCATCTCCGCCTTCGCCACCGTCGGGCTCACCGCCGGGTTGAGCGCAGACCTGCCCCCGGAGGGGCTCTATGTGCTGGCAGCGCTGATGTTCGCCGGCCGCGTCGGGATCATCACCTTCGCCGCCTCACTGACCGTGCGCCAGCGCAGCCGGGTTCGCTACCGCTACCCGGAGGGACGTCCGATGATCGGCTGAGTGTGCTGGAGAGCACCCTGCAGGGGTTTACCCTGGAGTCAGCACTTTCAGGCTCAGCCCAGCGGCTGAGTACGCATTTCGCGAAAAGGACGCATCAGTGGGCAAGCAGAATCCGCAGAGCAACAAGCCGGTCCTCGTCGTGGGGCTCGGCCGTTTCGGCATCGCGCTCAGCGAGCAGCTCGTGACGCAGAACAAGGAGGTCCTGGCCGTGGAGCGCGATCGCGGCCTGGTGCAGAAGTACGCCGACCTGCTCACCCACGTGGTCGAAGCCGATGCCACCGACATCGAGGCGCTGCGCCAGGTCGGCGCCCAGGAGTTCGACGCCGCCGTCGTCGGGGTCGGCACCTCGATCGAGTCCTCGGTGCTCATCGCCGCGAACCTGGTGGACCTCGGAGTCAGCCAGGTCTGGGCCAAGGCCATCAACCCCACCCATGGCAAGATCCTGACCAGGATCGGCTGCCACCACGTGATCTACCCCGAGCACGACGCCGGCGTGCGCGCCGCCCACCTGGTCTCGGGACAGATGCTGGACTTCATCAAGTTCGACGACGACTTCGCGATCGTGAAGATGCGTCCACCGCGCGAGCTGCACGGCAAGACGATCGACCAGTGCCAGCCGCGCAGCCGACACAGGGTCAACGTCGTGGGCGTGAAGTCCCCCGGCAAGGACTTCGTCTATGCCCAGCCCGACACCCTCGTCTCAGCTGGCGACACCATCATCGTTTCGGGAGACGTCTCCCAGCTGGAGTACTTCGCCGACCACGCCTGAGGAGGGCCCCGTGGCCGAACTTCCTGCCGTCCTCGTCTGGGACGACGCCCTGCTCGACTACCGCTTCAACTCCAGCCACCCCATGGACCCGGTCCGCCTGGAGCTCACGGCCAAGCTCTGCGAAGAGTTCGAGCTGTTCAGCGCTCCCCATATGCGGCTTCTGAAGACCCAGGTCGCCTCGGATGAGGTGCTCGGGACCGTCCACACCCCCGAGTACATCGCGGCCGTGAAGGCGGCCGCCGAGCACGGCAGCGCGGCGGCGGAGCACGGCCTGGGCACCGAAGACACCCCCGTCTTCAGCGAGATCCATCTCGGTGCGGCACGGATCGCCGACGGGTCCTACCAGTGTGCCCAGGCGCTGCTCGCAGGCACAGCGGTGCGCGCGGTGAACTTCGCCGGCGGAATGCACCACGCCGGCCGCTCCCGGGCCGGAGGATTCTGCGTGTACAACGATTCCGCCATCGCCATCCAACACCTGCTCGACCAGGGAATCAGCCGGGTCATCTATATCGATGTCGACGCCCACCACGGGGACGGAACGCAGTCGATCTTCTATGACGACCCGCGGGTGATGACCATCTCGATCCACCAGACCGGGGTCGCCCTGTATCCCGGCACCGGATTTCCCAATGAGACCGGCGGACCCGGCGCGGAGGGCTCGGCGGTGAACATCGCGCTGCCCGAGGGCACCGGCGATGCCGGCTGGCTGCGGGCCTTCCACGCGGTGATTCCGCAGCTGGTCGCCGCCTTCGAACCCGAGGTCATCCTCTCCCAGCACGGCTGTGATTCACACCGCGAGGATCCGCTCAGCGACCTGCAGCTCAGTGTGGACGCCCACCGCCAGACGGCGCTGGACATCGAGCACCTGGCGGACGAACACTGCGAGGGGCGGTGGATCGCCACCGGGGGAGGCGGATACGCAGTGCACACCGTGGTTCCCCGCAGCTGGACCCACCTGAGCGCCGTCGCGCTGGGCATGCCCATCGGCTTGAACACCCCCGTGCCGCAGCGCTGGAGAGACTATGTGCGCGAGAAGTACCAGGTCGAGACGCCGGAGTCCATGGGCGACGACGCCCAGCTGTGGTGGCGCTCCTGGGAACTGGGATACGACCCGTCCGACGCCGTGGATCGTGCGGTCATGCAGACGCGCAAGGAGATCTTCCCGCTCTACGGACTGGACCCCTGGTTCGACTGATCCCCGCCCGCGCGGGGCGCCAGTCGACGATTCTGTGCCTGCACCACGTAGCCGCTACACTGTTCCGAGACCTTTTTCTCGTTGTTTACCTACAGACAAGGACTGCACCCCATGGGCTCAGTGATCAAGAAGCGCCGCAAGCGCATGGCGAAGAAGAAGCACCGCAAACGCCTGCGGAAGACTCGCCACCAGCGCCGCAACAAGAAATAGTCTTCTTGGAAGCGTGAAGGAACCCCGGCAGCCATCAGGCGGCCGGGGTTCCTTCGTCTCTGACCAGGAGACAGTCCCAGCAGCCGGGACACCAGATAGATTCAGGTTCTAGAAGAAACAGACCAAGGACGCCGATCCTCGGAGCAGGGAGATGCTGTGCCAGCACCGGTTCAGGTTGAAGTTCTCACCAGGCAGGGATGCCATCTGTGCGAAGACGCGATGCGCACCGCACGCGAGGTCTGCGCGGAATTCGGGCTCGAGCCCGATGAGCTCGACATCACCGAGGACCAGAGTCTGCTGGACGCCTACTCAGAGGAGATTCCGGTGCTGCGCGTCAATGGGCAGGTCAAGGACTTCTGGAAGATCGATCCGCAGCGCCTGCGCCGGCTGCTCCGCGAGGCCACCAGCGCCGGCTGATTCGAGCTTCCTTGCTCTGCGCATGAGAAGAGGGGCCCGGTCACGGTGACCGGGCCCCTCCTCTGCTGAAACTGCGTGGACCTGCTCGGCTCGACGGCGGGCCGGAGCGGTCCCCGGCTCAGTGGCCGGATTCGTTGGGGTCGTGGTGCGAGGTTCCGCTGCCATAGGTGTCGGGACCGTGCTCGAGGTGATCCGTCACGGTCTCGTCATAGCCGCCGGGAACCAGGTCGCGGTACTCGGGAAGCACGCCGTCGAAGACTGCGGTCTCCAGCTCGGCGGACTCACCGTCCACGCTCACCGTGACGTCGTGCATGGACCCGGGGGCACCTTCGAAGGACTCGACGACGATCTCCTCGTCATGTTCCAGGGAGACGATCTCACGCGCGGGCACGGTGACCATGATGGTCTCCGAGTCCGAGGCGATCTCCACCTCGGCGTCCTCGAGGCCGGTGTTGCTCAGTGTGCCGATGACTCGTGCCGGGTTGTCCTCACCGCGGGTGACGAAGGCCATGTGGCGGAACTTCACATCGTTGAACTCCGCGCTGGAGCCGTCCGAGGCCGAGTACTCGATGGTCGTGGCCTGCAGGTTGGAGAAGCTGCAGCCCGTCAGTCCCAGGAGGGCGGCGGCCGCCAGGGATGCCGCTGCGGTGCGGCGGGCTGTCTCAGCTGAGAACTTCACGTGGCGAGTCTCCTCACGATCTTGGTGCGATGCAGGCCGGTCCAGGAGAGCGTTCGTCGTCCCGGACCTCGACTGCCACGCAGATGACGTCCACGTCAGCGGAGGAATCTCAGCTCACGCGATGGTTTTGGTCTTCCGCCAATTCTACAGGATGTCGAAATCAGATGTCGGCGAAGCTTAGGCGGTGACGCAGAAGGAAACCGGAGCGACACGCGGCGAGGATTGTGACGCGTGATAAACTGAGGTTCGGGAAAGGGGAATAATTACATGAATTTTGAGGTCGGCGAGACTGTCGTTTACCCGCACCACGGTGCGGCCACGATTGAAGAAGTCAAGACCCGCACTGTCCGCGGCGAAGAGAAGATGTACCTCAAGCTCCGGGTGTCCCAGGGAGACCTCACCATTGAGGTTCCTGCAGACAATGTCGACCTGGTCGGTGTGCGCGATGTCGTCGGGCAGGAAGGCCTGGAGCATGTCTTTGACGTGCTCCGCGCCGAATACACCGAGGAGCCCACCAACTGGTCACGCCGGTACAAGGCCAATCTGGAGAAGCTCGCCTCAGGCGATGTGAACAAGGTGGCCGAGGTCGTCCGTGATCTGTGGCGTCGGGAGAATGATCGTGGTCTCTCCGCTGGAGAGAAGCGCATGCTCGCCAAGGCCCGGCAGATTCTGGTCTCCGAGCTGGCACTTGCCAAGAAGCTCGATGAAGAAGAGGCGGCCAAGCTGCTGGACAAGGTCCTCGATGAGGCTCCGACCCCGGCAGAGCCTGAGAAGGTCGCAGAATAAGCACGTCACGGGTGGGCCCCCAGGCCGCGCCCACTGTCACGGTGGCTTACCAAGAAGCATCGTCGATGAGTCGCCCGGGCGCCGGGACAGGATCTCCTGTCCCAGCGCGCCGGGCGCTCATCGTTGTGGCCGCTGGCAGTGGAGAGCGCCTCGGCCGCGGAATGCCCAAGGCCCGGGTGCACCTGGCAGGTCGACCGATCCTGGCGCATGTCTTTGATCGGCTGGGAGAGCTCACGGTTCCCTTCGACGCGGTGATCCTGGTGCTTCCTCGAGACGATGCCAGCTTCGCCGAGCTCGACGCACTGGGACGGGGCTTCAGTGCTGATACCGGAGTACCGGTGCACTCCACACCAGGTGGAGACAGCAGGTCCGGCTCCGTGCGCGCCGGCCTCGATGAGCTGGAGCGCGCCGTCGCCCACGCAGACTGGAGCCCCGCTGCGACCACCGTGCTGATCCACGATGCGGCGCGCGCGCTGACCCCGCAGGAGGTCTACGCGCAGGTCATCTCCGCCGTGGAGTCAGGAGCCCCCGCCGTCGTCCCGGCAAGACCCGTCACGGACACGATCAAACGGGTGCATCCCGATGCACCGCAGCATGCCCAGACCGAGCGCGTGGTGGAGACCGTCCCGCGGGCTGCACTGCGGGCAGTGCAGACTCCGCAGGGGTTCACCTGGGAGCTGTTGCAGCGAGCGTTCGAACACACCAGAGGGATGGCCGAGGACGACGCCGAGGCGCTGACAGATGAAGCGATGATCGCCGAGGACATGGGCGTGGAGGTCAGCATCGTCGCGGGTTCCGACCTGGCGGTGAAGATCACCACACCGTCTGACCTCATCTCGGCCGAGGCGCACCTGGCTCACGCGTCCCCGGAGCAGCCGTCCATGCCGCAGGTCGTCCTGCCCCGCGTCGGGATCGGCCATGATGTGCATGCTTTCGCCCCCGCGGAGGAGCCGCGCGAGCTCTGGCTTGCCGGCCTGTTCTGGCCGGACCTGCAGGGACTGACCGGACATTCCGACGGTGATGCGGTGGCGCACGCCTGCTGCGATGCCCTCTTCAGCGCCGCCGGCGTCGGCGACCTCGGCGTCCACTTCGGCGCCGACACCATCGGGACGGCGCGACCCGAGCTTCGTGGAGCCTCCGGGGCGCAGCTTCTCGCCGAGGCCGCGCGCATCGTGCGCGCCGAGGGATTCGGCATCGGGTCGCTCGCAGTCCAGTTCATCGGCCGGCGCCCGAAGTTCGGGCCGCGCCGCGCGGAGGCCGAAAAGGTGCTCAGCGGCGCCGTCGGAGCGCCGGTCGCGATCAGCGCCACCACCTCGGACGGGCTGGGCTTCACCGGACGCGGCGAGGGCATCCTGGCCACGGCCACGGCGGTCGTCTACCAGTTGTGAACCACTGAGCAGATAAGCTGGCGAGGTGGCACTGCGACTTTACGACACCAAGACGGCGACAGTTCGAGATTTCGAGCCCCTGGAGCCCGGCCGAGTGTCGCTCTATTACTGCGGAGCGACCGTCCAGGGTCGCCCGCACGTGGGTCACGTGCGCTCCGCCGTCGCGTTCGACATCCTCATCCGCTGGTTGGAGCACACCGGCCTCGACGTGCTCAGCGTCCGCAACGTCACCGACATCGACGACAAGATCCTGGAGAAGTCAGCGGCCTCCTCCCAGCAGGACCACGTCGCGACGTCGGACTACCCGGCGAACGAGCCCTGGTTCGCGCTGGCCTATCGCTTTGAACAGGCATTCCACGCCGCCTACGACGCGCTCGGTGTTCGGCGGCCACGCTACGAACCGCGTGCCACCGGTCATATGACCGAGATGTTCACCCTCATCCAACGGCTCATCGACGCCGGACATGCCTATCCCGCCGAGGATGGGTCCGGCGACGTCTACTTCGACGTCCGCTCCTGGCCCTCCTACGGCGAACTCACTCGCCAGCGCGCCGAGGATATGCAGGACGCCGGTGATGCGGACCCGCGCGGGAAGCGTGACCCGCGAGACTTCGCGCTGTGGAAGGGCCAGAAGGACACGGATCCCGCCACCGCCCGGTGGGACGCCCCCTGGGGTCCCGGTCGTCCAGGCTGGCACGTGGAGTGCTCCGCCATGGCCACCAAGTATCTGGGGAGCACCTTCGACATCCACGGCGGCGGATTGGACCTCCGCTTCCCGCATCACGAGAACGAGCTCGCCCAGTCGGCAGCTGCCGGTGACGGCTTCGCCCGGTTCTGGCTGCACAACGGCATGGTCACCTATGCCGGGGAGAAGATGTCCAAGTCGGTGGGAAACACCATCTCGCCCGAGGAGATGCTCCGCGCAGGCAGGCCCCGTGCAGTCCGCTATTTCCTGGGACAGGCGCACTACCGCTCCCAGCTGGACTACCGGCCGACGTCGTTGACCGAGGCCGCCGCCGCCGTTGAGCGCATCGAGACCTTCCTGGAGCGAGCTGCCCAGGATCACTCCGCGGGAACACCCGGAGCCGACCAGCCGGTGCCCGACGCGTTCGCCGCAGCGATGAACGACGATCTCAATGTGCCGCAGGCGCTGGCGGTGCTGCACGAGACTGTCCGGTCCGGCAACATCGCCCTCGATGCAGGGGACTCCCAGACCGTGGCGCAGCGCGCCGCAGCCGTGACCACCATGGTGGCTGTGCTGGGACTCACCGACGTCCCGGAAAGTCACCAGTCGGGGGATGCCGCCTCCGAATCGGCCCTGGCCGAACTCGTCGAGGCCCTGCTGCGCGAGCGGGTGGAGGCGAAGTCTGCCAAGGACTACGCCCGCGCCGATGCCGTGCGTGACCGACTCACTGCAGCCGGCGTCGCACTCGAAGACTCTAGAGAAGGGACTCGCTGGGCCTTGGCCCGTGCGAGTTCAACCACCAGCCCCGCCACAGGGGCGAGGAAAGGCTGAACATGGCGAAAGACTCACGGCCGAAATCGGCTGCGATCCGCAGAGAGAAGAAGGGTCCGCAGACAGGCTCCGGTGGACAGGGCCGCCGTGCCCTGCGCGGAAAAGGTCCGACGCCCAAGGCAGAGGACCGGGTGTACCACAAGGCGCACCGACAGAAGATGCTCTCCGAGCGTGCGGCATCCAAGACCAGCGAGAACCGAACACGCCAGCGCGGTTCAGGGTTCGGGGCCGAGGACATGGTTGCTGGCCGCAACTCCGTGGTGGAGGCGCTGCGGGAACGCGTGCCCGCCCGTGAGCTGCACGTCGCGACCGACGTGGAATCCGATGGCCGCGTGCGTGAAGCGCTGCAGTATGCCGCCGAACAGGGCATTCGCGTCAGAGAGGTCAATCGCCGGCAGCTGGACAACTCCACCGGTGGGGCAGTGCATCAGGGACTGGCGCTGCTGCTGGAACCCTATGACTACGCAGATGTCATTGATCTCGCCGAGGACGAGCTGGAGCGCGCGGCCAAGGGTCATATCCCGGACCAGCCGCTGTTTCTCGCCTGCGATTCCATCACGGACCCGCGCAATCTCGGCGCGATGCTGCGCGCCGCCTCTGCCTTCGGGGCTCATGGGGTCCTGATCCCGGAACGCCGCAGCGCTGGGGTCACGGCCACCACATGGAAGACCTCCGCCGGAGCTGCCGCGCGCATCCCGGTGGCTCGGGCCAAGAACCTCACACAGGCGCTGAAAGAGGCGAAACAGCTGGGATTCTTCGTGCTCGGGCTCGATGGTGGGGGAGATATCTCGCTGCAGAACATCGAGCTCGCGACGGAGCCGGTGATCATCGTGGTCGGCTCGGAGGGCAAGGGGCTCTCCCGCCTGGTGCGCGAGACCTGCGACCAGATCGTGTCGATCCCGATCACCTCGGCGACAGAATCGTTGAACGCCTCGATGGCGGTGGGCATCAGCCTCTACGAGATCGCCATGCGCCGTCAGGGAGCGCGTCAGTAGATGACGCGTTTTCGAGGAGAGGAGCAGCCGGGGTTCCGGGATCTTGTGGGGACCTGGCTCTCCCAGCAGGAGTGGTTCCCGGTCGCCCCGGCCCGGCGTGCCATCACCCGTGTGGGAGGCCTGCGCCTTCCGGCTCCCAGCGGCGACGCCGACCAGGGTCTGCATCTGGAGATGCACCTCTTCGACGTCGCGCACACCGGCGGTGTGGAACGGGTGGCAGTGCCGATGGCGCTGCGCAGCCGACCTTCGGCACTGGCAGGCAAGACGGCGCTGATCGGCCGACTCGGCAGTCCCGCGGGTGAGCTGTGGGTCTATGACGGTGCCCGGGACCGGGCATTCCTCGCCGCGTGGCATGAGATGGCGCGCCGTCAGCAGGGCAGTCGCAACGGTAGATCCCGTGGAGAGGCCTTCGGGGACTTTGACACCTGGCCGGCCTTCACGGCGAAGCTGCAGCGCACCCCGGTGGAGACGAAGGGCCCGGGCGCGACGAGAACCGCGGTCATCGCTGCGGAGTCCGATGAGGATGTGGCCCGGGAGACGGTGGTCGACTTCATTCGCCGACCCGCGCATCAGCGTGCCGCGACGCTCGACACGGTGATGCGGATGGCTCGCACGGGCAGCACCACGGTGGCGAGAGTCCTGGGAGTGGTGACCGGCAGCTGGCCGGAGCCGACCGGCGCCGCGGGGGACCTGCGGTGGGTCTCAGGCGACCTGGGAATCATCCGCGAAGCCGCCCTCGGCGCCCCCGATGCCGCAGCGCTGACCCGAAGGGCCTTGAGCACCGGGTCTGATTTCACCGAAGAGGCCGCTGAACTCGGCGAGATCCTCGGAGACTTCCATGCCGACCTCGCCGCCACCTTCGGCGCCTATCCGCAGACTTCTGGCCAGCTCAACGCCATGGTGGATGGCGCCGCGAAGGCGCTGCAGGACCAGTGGGCCCAGGTGCGGGCGGACCTCGATGAATCCGAGGCCACCGATCTGGCCGAGGTGGTGGACCTGCTCAAGCGGCAGCTGCGCGACGCCGACCAGGTCATGACCCTGCAGAAGATCCATGGAGACCTCAGCACCGAGCGACTCCGCAAGGGAGGGTCTGAGCGAGGATGGATCGTCGATGAAGATGGCGGGATGGTGGATCATGCGCTGCCGATGCGCGATGTCGTCACTCTGCTGATGTCCCTGGCCGATCTGGTGATGGAGACGGCTCACGCCGCCCCGGGCACCGAGGGCCCTGATGGGGGGAGTCTCGATCCCGTGGACTTCGGCCTCTGGTACGAGCAGGTGACGAAGTCCCTGCTGCAGGGCTACCGGAACAGCGATGCGGAGGGCGCTGGAATCGATTCGGTCTTCTTCCATGTGGCGATGCTGACCGAAGCGCTGGAGCTGTTCCATCGCTGGGAGGGACGCTGGGTCTTCCGGCCCTCGATGCTCCTGCAGAGCGAGACCTGAACCCCCTCCTCAGGCGGATTTTGAGGTGGAGTTTACAAAGCCGAAAAAGTGCTGGTAGAGTCTCATCTCGTGCTCAAGGGCGCAGCGGAAAAGCGTGAAGCGGACCGCAGCGGCCGAGCAGATATTGAAAACCACATAGCTTTCCTTCACCGATTCGTTCGGGGAAGGGTTCGAAACTCCGGTGAATCCGGTGTTGAACCTGGGTCAGCCTCGAGTTGACTCAGTCAGACACCAGGACGTAGAGTTGAGAACCGCGCAGACGACAAGTTCGGCTTCGCTCCAGCAGCTCTTGCAGGAACGAAGATCAAGGAACGGTCTGGCGTCAAAGATTCTGATGCGTTCATCGAGAAACTCGATGGAAACATCGAATTGACGAAGCGAAAGCTTGTTGGTAAGCTTGAAAAGTTGCTTCGGAGCGATTCAAGAAAACATAAACTTCTTGATGGTGCCGGTAGCGGTTGTTGTTTGAGAACTCAATAGTGTGCCAAGTTTGTTGATACCAAATTATTTATTTGGTTATAACAGCGACATTACCACCCCCGTGGTGATGATCGCAAATTTAGCCAAGGATTCATTCCGGTGTCTGTGATCAATGATGGTGGAATCGTGAGGGCCTTGTTTTTCTGGCAAGGTCTGGTTCTTCTTATTGTTGGGTGTGGATGCTGATCTCTTATTAATTTTTTAATGGAGAGTTTGATCCTGGCTCAGGATGAACGCTGGCGGCGTGCTTAACACATGCAAGTCGAACGATGAAGACCGTGCTTGCACGGTTGGATTAGTGGCGAACGGGTGAGTATCACGTGAGTAACCTTCCCTTAACTCTGGGATAAGCCCGGGAAACTGGGTCTAATACCGGATACGACCAGTCCTCGCATGGGGTGCTGGTGGAAAGATTTATCGGTTTTGGATGGACTCGCGGCCTATCAGCTTGTTGGTGAGGTAAAGGCTCACCAAGGCGATGACGGGTAGCCGGCCTGAGAGGGTGACCGGCCACACTGGGACTGAGACACGGCCCAGACTCCTACGGGAGGCAGCAGTGGGGAATATTGCACAATGGGCGAAAGCCTGATGCAGCGACGCCGCGTGCGGGATGACGGCCTTCGGGTTGTAAACCGCTTTCAGCAGGGAAGAAGCGCAAGTGACGGTACCTGCAGAAGAAGCGCCGGCTAACTACGTGCCAGCAGCCGCGGTAATACGTAGGGCGCGAGCGTTATCCGGAATTATTGGGCGTAAAGAGCTCGTAGGCGGTTTGTCACGTCTGCTGTGAAAGCCCGGGGCTCAACCCCGGGTGTGCAGTGGGTACGGGCAGACTAGAGTGCAGTAGGGGAGACTGGAATTCCTGGTGTAGCGGTGAAATGCGCAGATATCAGGAGGAACACCGATGGCGAAGGCAGGTCTCTGGGCTGTTACTGACGCTGAGGAGCGAAAGCATGGGGAGCGAACAGGATTAGATACCCTGGTAGTCCATGCCGTAAACGTTGGGCACTAGGTGTGGGGAACATTCCACGTTTTCCGCGCCGTAGCTAACGCATTAAGTGCCCCGCCTGGGGAGTACGGCCGCAAGGCTAAAACTCAAAGGAATTGACGGGGGCCCGCACAAGCGGCGGAGCATGCGGATTAATTCGATGCAACGCGAAGAACCTTACCAAGGCTTGACATGGACCGGACCGCTGCAGAGATGCAGTTTCCCTTCGGGGTCGGTTCACAGGTGGTGCATGGTTGTCGTCAGCTCGTGTCGTGAGATGTTGGGTTAAGTCCCGCAACGAGCGCAACCCCTATCCTATGTTGCCAGCACGTTATGGTGGGGACTCATGGGAGACTGCCGGGGTCAACTCGGAGGAAGGTGGGGACGACGTCAAATCATCATGCCCCTTATGTCTTGGGCTTCACGCATGCTACAATGGCCGGTACAATGGGTTGCGATACTGTGAGGTGGAGCTAATCCCTAAAAGCCGGTCTCAGTTCGGATCGAAGTCTGCAACTCGACTTCGTGAAGTTGGAGTCGCTAGTAATCGCAGATCAGCAACGCTGCGGTGAATACGTTCCCGGGCCTTGTACACACCGCCCGTCAAGTCACGAAAGTGGGTAACACCCGAAGCCGGTGGCCTAACCCTTGTGGGGGGAGCCGTCGAAGGTGGGACTCGCGATTGGGACTAAGTCGTAACAAGGTAGCCGTACCGGAAGGTGCGGCTGGATCACCTCCTTTCTAAGGAGCTGGACCCGAGTCGGGTCCGCCACTTCATGTCGCCGTTCGTGTGACTGGTGGTTTGCTCAAGGGTGGAATATCAACGAATCGTCATCATGTACTTGGCACTGGTTTCTCCGGTACGCCCGTCTTCAGCGCTCTTTTGAGTGTTGTGGTTTCACGGGTCGGGAAGAGAGCTGGTGCTTTTGTGTATGGTGCTTGGCACACTGTTGGGTCCTGAGACAACAATGGTTGTTTCATGATCTGGCCCTCGGCTTCAGGTAGCCGGCCCCGTTTTCGGGGTTGGTGATGGTGGTGGGGGTTGTTGTTTGGGAACTGCATAGTGGACGCGAGCATCTTTGTTCTTTTGAACAAAATACTCGAATCATGCTGGTCACGCCTTTGGTGTGGTCAGTGTTTTTTGTGTCAATTTTTAGTCGAGCGCTTAATTTTGAGTGTCATCGCAGCTACTGTGATGGCGGTCGTAAGTGTTTTAGGGCGCATGGTGAATGCCTTGGTAGTAGGAGCCGATGAAGGACGTGGGAATCTGCGATAAGCCTGGTGGAGTTGATAACCGAGCGTTGATACCAGGATTTCCGAATGGGGAAACCCCGCATGCTGTGATGGTGTGTGACCACCGGTTGAATGTATAGACCGGTTGGAGGGAACGTCGGGAAGTGAAACATCTCAGTACCGACAGGAAGAGAAAACAATGTAGTGATTCTGTGAGTAGTGGCGAGCGAAAGCGGATGGGGCTAAACCGGTTGCGTGTGATACCTGGTAGGGGTTGCGTGATCGGGGTTGTGGGACATTTCGTTGAGGATCTACCAGTCCTCAGGGTTGAGGTGCGGGCGTATAGACGAAGAAGGTTGAGTCCTTCGCCGTAGAGGGTGTGAGTCCGTAGTCGTAATGCGTTCCGCCGGCCTGTAGATGTATCCCGAGTAGCACGAGGCTCGAGGAATCTTGTGTGAATCAGCCAGGACCACCTGGTAAGCCTAAATACTACCTACTAACCGATAGTGAATCAGTACCGTGAGGGAATGGTGAAAAGTACCCCGGGAGGGGAGTGAAATAGTACCTGAAACCATGTGCCTACAATCCGTCAAAGCATCCTTTAGGGGTGTGATGGCGTGCCTTTTGAAGAATGAGCCTGCGAGTTAGTGCTCAGTGGCGAGGTTAACCCGTGTGGGGAAGCCGTAGCGAAAGCGAGTCTGAATAGGGCGTTTGAGTCGCTGGGTCTAGACCCGAAGCGGAGTGATCTACCCATGGCCAGGTTGAAGCGCGTGTAAGAGCGCGTGGAGGACCGAACCCACCTAGGTTGAAAACTGGGGGGATGAGCTGTGGGTAGGGGTGAAAGGCCAATCAAACTCCGTGATAGCTGGTTCTCCCCGAAATGCATTTAGGTGCAGCGTTGCGTGTTTCTTGCCGGAGGTAGAGCTACTGGATGGCCGATGGGCCCTACAAGGTTACTGACGTCAGCTAAACTCCGAATGCCGGTCAAGTCAGAGCGCAGCAGTGAGACTGTGGGGGATAAGCTTCATGGTCGAGAGGGAAACAGCCCAGACCACCAGTTAAGGTCCCTAAGCGTGTGCTAAGTGGGAAAGGATGTGGAGTTGCTTAGACAACCAGGAGGTTGGCTTAGAAGCAGCCACCCTTGAAAGAGTGCGTAATAGCTCACTGGTCAAGTGATTCCGCGCCGACAATGTAGCGGGGCTCAAGCACACCACCGAAACTGTGGCATTTAGTCCCTTGCGGACTGGATGGGTAGGGGAGCGTCGAACACTGCGGTGAAGCAGCAGCGTAAGCTCGTCTGTGGAGTGTGTTCGAGTGAGAATGCAGGCATGAGTAGCGAAAGACACGTGAGAAACGTGTCCGCCGAATGACTAAGGGTTCCAGGGTCAAGCTAATCTGCCCTGGGTTAGTCGGGACCTAAGGCGAGGCCGACAGGCGTAGTCGATGGACAACGGGTTGATATTCCCGTACCGGTATAAGACCGCCCATGGTGATCTGGTGATACTAACTGCCCGAATCGTGCTAGAGCAGGTCCTTTCGAGGATCTGACGTGTACGAGGAGCGCAGGACCTGAACCGGGGAGCCAAGCGTATTAACAGGTGTGACGCAGGAAGGTAGCTGAGCCCAGCGATGGTTGTCTGGGTCTAAGAATGTAGCCCGAGTCCTAGGTAAATCCGGGACTTGTTATATGGGTGAGACTTGATGGGCCCCCACTTTGGTGGGGGATTCAGTGATCCTATGCTGCCAAGAAAAGCATCGGCGCGAGGGCTTGTACCGCCCGTACCCATAACCGACACAGGTGGTCAGGTAGAGAATACTAAGGCGATCGAGAGAACCACGGTTAAGGAACTCGGCAAAATACCCCCGTAACTTCGGGAGAAGGGGGACCACCCTGGTGATCCAGGCTTGCTTTGGTGAGCTGGTGGTGGTCGCAGAGACCAGGGGGAAGCGACTGTTTACTAAAAACACAGGTCCGTGCGAAGTCGTAAGACGATGTATACGGACTGACTCCTGCCCGGTGCTGGAAGGTTAAGAGGAAGGGTTAGCCACTTGTGGCGAAGCTCTGAATTTAAGCCCCAGTAAACGGCGGTGGTAACTATAACCATCCTAAGGTAGCGAAATTCCTTGTCGGGTAAGTTCCGACCTGCACGAATGGAGTAACGACTTCCCCGCTGTCTCAACCGTGGACTCGGCGAAATTGCACTACGAGTAAAGATGCTCGTTACGCGCAGCAGGACGGAAAGACCCCGAGACCTTTACTATAGCTTGGTATTGGTGTTTGACATCACTTGTGTAGGATAGGTGGGAGACTGTGAAGCGGCCACGCTAGTGGTTGTGGAGTCATCGTTGAAATACCACTCTGGTGTTGTTAGGCATCTAACTTCGGGCCCTGATCGGGTCCAGGGACAGTGCCTGGTGGGTAGTTTAACTGGGGCGGTTGCCTCCTAAAGAGTAACGGAGGCGCCCAAAGGTTCCCTCAGCCTGGTTGGCAATCAGGTGTCGAGTGTAAGTGCACAAGGGAGCTTGACTGTGAGAGCGGCAGCTCAAGCAGGAACGAAAGTTGGGACTAGTGATCCGGCGGCACCGTGTGGAAGGGCCGTCGCTCAACGGATAAAAGGTACCTCGGGGATAACAGGCTGATCCTGCCCAAGAGTCCATATCGACGGCATGGTTTGGCACCTCGATGTCGGCTCGTCGCATCCTGGGGCTGGAGTTGGTCCCAAGGGTTGGGCTGTTCGCCCATTAAAGCGGTACGCGAGCTGGGTTTAGAACGTCGTGAGACAGTTCGGTCCCTATCCGCTGCGCGCGCAGGAGATTTGAGAAGGTCTGTCCTTAGTACGAGAGGACCGGGACGGACGAACCTCTGGTGTGTCAGTTGTACTGCCAAGTGCACCGCTGATTAGCTACGTTCGGGATGGATAACCGCTGAAAGCATCTAAGTGGGAAGCCGGCTTCAAGATAAGATCTCCGTCACCTTCGGGTGTGAAGGCTCCCAGCTAGACTACTGGGTTGATAGGCCAGATGTGGAAGCGCAGCAATGCGTGAAGCTGACTGGTACTAATAAGCCGATCACTTACACCACACATCAATTTGTGGTGCTCGGTGAAGTTTCATTGGAACACTGCGTGTTCGCGTCCACTAGGCGGTTCTCTGCCAACAACCCCATAACACCTGGGGGCTCTTTGATGAGCCCGTGGGTGGTGTGGGTCAGGTCAGACCACACCCCCCGGCAAGTGATTGTTGGGGTGTGTATAAGTGAAGAGTGTTGTTGTGAGTTTAGGTTTACGACATCGTGGTACCCCACCACAGTAAGCACCAGTAGTGGTGTGTGTGGTGGTGTGGGATGCGGTGTTGTTCTAGAGTTACGGCGGTCATAGCGTGGGGGAAACGCCCGGTCCCATCCCGAACCCGGAAGCTAAGGCCCACTGCGCCGATGGTACTGCACACTGGAGTGTGTGGGAGAGTAGGTCGCCGCCGGACACAATTTAAGGGTTGAAGCCCGGTCCCCATTCGTGGGACCGGGCTTCACCTGTACCCAGACA
>NZ_JADBEE010000003.1 GCF_014874065.1 Nesterenkonia halotolerans
TTCGCATGCTTGAGAACTTGAGCGGCCACCCACATCACGTTTGTACGGATGTGCTCGCTCTCGCTCACGGTGAGCACCTTGCTCCCCTTGTTCGTATCGTCTTCACGGCGATGCCCTGCCCGGTCAAGTCGGTAGGGTGCGTCTGCCCAATCGTGGTTAGAGATCTCGGCCGCGAACTCTCTAGCGGTGCGACTCAACATCGGTTCTCCTCGTGTATGTTTCTTGGCTTTTTCTGGCGCTATGTCCCGCCCTCAAGATAAAGCGATCTTCCTTCTGCACTCAACCAATAAGGCGAGCACCACCCAGGCCGAAGAAGTTACGCGGACAAGCCCCATGTCGCTAAGTGCACCTTGGTGCCAGACGTGTGTCATGAATCTGTCCGCTGCGACTGCACTGACTGCGCAGCAGTCAGAGACCGCCGTGGCTGTGGCGAGGGTGTTGCTTCTACTGCGGGCAGTGCCGTCAGTAGAAGTAGTGCTTCTAGCGCCATCACTGGAAGCACTACTTCTGTGGGCAGCAACGACGGAGCAAGCTGGGGAGATAGGTGCCCTAACTCGCTCTCGAGTCTTCTTCGGCGACGACGGAGCAAGCTATAGAGTTAGCACGGCTAACTCAACTCCGGGGCTTCTTAGAAGGCGCTGCACTGGGCTGAGGGAGTTTGACTGAAGCTTGCTGTTGTCAGTCGCGTTGATGGTGAAGTGCCTCGCGGATAGCTGGTGCTCGATGAGGAACTAGTGCGGCGTAAGTAGCGGCCAAAGACCGTGGGTGCTTTACGAGACTGCCTGCGACGTTGATGAGCCCGCACGGCACTAAGACGACTAGCCACGCGATGACTGGCGGACTCGCTTCGAGTAGAGACAAAATGATGCGCTCACTTCCTTCGTTGGTGTCGAGCAGATTGGGCAGCAGCTTCGAGACCCTTGCTTAAAAGTGCTCCCTCTATGTACTTGGTGTCCTACTGCTCGTTTCAGGACATCAACTGAGAGCGATTCAGAGAGCGAACCGAAAGGTTGGCCTAAATGAGCCCTCATAGTGTTCTGGGTGTCGTCCGCTTGGTTTCGCGACACTGGGATCAAAATGTCTGCGAATTGCTTGCACAGTTAGACGCTCCCGAGTGGCCCAACCGGGCGGATCATTCGCGACCTTCATCAACCCCTGCACGCCCTATCCGTCGTCTAACTTTTGGACCAACTTGTCTAAGTGTCTAAGCTTGGTTGAGGAATGCACGTTAGACATCGAGAGTTGGTTCCATGAGCGATGCAGAGCGATGGGGATACGTTCGCGTTTCCACGGCAGATCAAGATGCTGACCAGCAGGAGTATCGACTCATCACCGAGGGTCAGGTGCCCGTTGGAAATGTGCGTGGCGACCACGGCATCACGGGCAGGAAGTTAGACAACAGGCCGGGGCTCGATGAGCTGGTGGGGACGTGGGATGAGCCTCGCGGAAGGTTTATCCAAGGACTCATAAGCAGGGGTGACGCACTCGTGGTGACGCGCCTTGACCGCGTGGGCCGGTCAACCTTGGACATGCTGACATTCGCTGATCGCCTGAAAAGGTCAGGGATCGATCTGCACATCCTCGATCTCCAGCTCGACACCTCGACACCAGGTGGTGAGCTGCTGTTCACGGTCATGAGTGGGCTGGCCACAATGGAGAGCCAGATCCGCTCTGAGCGCGCTAAGGATGGACACGCGAAGCGAAAGCGGGAGCTCACTCGTGGAGGGGGTTCGACAGCGAAGCTCGACCGGCCACAGGTAGAAGAAGCAGCACGCTTGATGAAGGCCGGCGCCAGCGCTCAGAGTGTGGCTGAGGAGTTCGGGGTGAGTCGAGCGACGATCTACAACAGAGCAAAGACTCTTGGGGTAGATCTACGCGCCAAGCCAGCGTCGCCAGCGTGATCGCTTAGGTGCTGTTTCCCTGACACTTTCGACACTCTCCGTGTGTTTCACTGACTGTTCCGGACCCTCGATTTGCTTGGTTCTTTCTCTCAACTGTGCGAGGGACTCCCTCTGCTCTGAAACCGTCGCTTCTAGTGATGAAACATGCCGTTGAAGGTCGGTGATACGGGAGTGTTCTGACTGTGCCAATTTATCCAGTGCTTGCGTCTTGACCCTCTCAGCGCTCAACTCAGTACGCAGTTGATAGTTTTCCACTTCAGCCTCTCTGAGCTGTTCTGACAAGGCAGAGAGGCGGCCGCTATCACTGGCACTGTCAGACACATTCTGACTCTCCCGGCGCTGTATCCCGACACTCTCAAGGTCTGTCATCGGAATGTAGACCTTACCCATTTGCTTAGTTGAGTTAGGGAACTTTCCGTCGCGCAGATGTCGTCGGACGGTACTCATGGACACTTCGAACTGCGCGACTGTCTCAGCGACGGTCAGTGACTCACCCATGAACTCATCATGCATGACGATCTACTGTTTTCATCGCCGCAAACACGCCGTTGGGTTAGCTAGCTATTGCTCCTTATAGTTTTTGTCGCCGGGGTACACAAAGATCTGGCTCAGGCCGACGAGCATAAGAAGGAAGATGAAGATCGCAACTCCTATCGCAATCGAGTACAGGAGTATGCCCCACCCTCCCCCAGCGATCTCAGCCCAAACCACAAGGAAGTACGTCGCAGCACCACCTAGGAAGCCAACAACAACGAGAGTGACGATGCTGTAGCCGTCAACTTGTCGATCTAGCTTCTTTTGCGCCCTCTTTGCGTATACATCCACGAGGTTGAGAAGTAGAGGCTCGGAAGCGGTCTGCACTGACGTGGGCAACTTTTCGTGGAGCTCAGCGATCCTCTTGATTCTTCGATAGCTCCTGTCGCCTAAGAACGAGCGCAGAAGAACGCCAATGAAGCCGAGTGACGGCCCTATCGCGGCTGTGATGATCGCTGTTGTGTCGATGTTCATGAGGCAAGTGTCCCTTGGGGTACCTCGCGCAGCGGTCCGATGTTGGCCGGATGGCGCTTTCGCTCGAAGTGCGGCACTCAGCTAATGGAGTGTCTTCACCGTTAATCGAAGCGACAGCAGAAGCCCAGAGCCTTTTCTTGAACCGCACGGAGGTGCGGTTATCGTTCGAGGCCCGCGTCCCCCAATTGCTCCCTGGGAGTCGTCACGCTTAGTGCATGGAAGTTCTTTTCGCTATCGGGCTACTCGTCCTACCCGTCGTGCTCGTGATTGTGCTGCTAGCTCTGGTCCCAGCGGAGAGAACTGCAGCGCTGCTCGAATTGGCTCGCATTCTATGGAGCAGGCAGTAGACGAAGCGGCTGGGCGTAGACAAAGGTGAGCACTTCGACACGCCTACAACGAGGAAATGGCCGCAACCGGAACCACCCGGTGCGACCATTTCAGAGTCTGAAATAACTACATAGCCAGGGTAGCACCGCCAGCGCGCGGAGCAAGTAGCTACCCTCCAGCGAGTTGGATACCTCGACTGGTTCCGCGTCCAGGGCCTCACCAGCCGGACAACGAGCGAAAGACAAAGCCAAGCGCCTCACACGCGCCTCTCACCGGGTTAGAGCCGGTCCCAATTTCGACCCCTACTGCCGGTAGCTGCTGGCTATGTGAGTGATCCATAGCCGCGAAGGAGTGCCGAAGCTACGCCCACGGGCGCGTCACGCTGATGAGACACCAGGACGGACGCCAAGAGCGTAGGGGACATGCCGCCACTGAGAGCGCTAATAACCTCTCTACGTTCAGCTACAGCCGTAGCCAACCGATGCGACGACGCCGACGACGCGGTGAACCCAATTTGAACGTGCCTGTTTTGCTCATTCCCTGAGCACTACAGGCACGCCCCTGCCCTCCTGCTTCCTCTGCTTCCTCTGCGGTGGCACGCGCTGTGCGCCCTTCCAAGAGCTTCACACCGCGCTGTCAGTCCTAACGAAGTGCGGACAAGCAAAAAGACGAGGAGGGCGCGCAAGACAGGCGCTCAGTAGACAAACAGAGACGTTGGTGATTTGTGGACCGCTGTGTTGAGTTCTGGATTCACTAGTCGACTTCTTTAGCGAGTCCGATCGTGGGCTGCTCCTGTGAGTGAGGCCCACCTGGTGGAGCTGCCAAACCTGTTTCTCCGTCGATCCGGATACCTGCGGTGATCCCCCCGCTCTCCGCACCGTTTTTATTG